>JABGPJ010000036.1 GCA_018645005.1 Deltaproteobacteria bacterium
GACGGGTTTTATCATTCAGCTTTTGTTTTGCAAAAACCTAACCGGACATTGCTGACTTGTGATAAATTTTCAATTATCAAAAGTCCAGGAGATCCAATGACAACCAGCAGTGCCTCACAACTTCGATTAACTGTTTACGCTTCGCTTTTTGCCGCCTTGATCTCAGCTGGAGCGTTCATGGCTATACCGATCGGCCCGGTTCCGATTGTTTTACAAAATATGTTTGTTTTGCTTGCCGGAATTTTACTTGGTTGGAAATGGGGTGGCGCAAGCGTACTGATTTATTTACTGGCCGGTGCCGTTGGTTTTCCAGTGTTTTCAGCTGGAAGGGGAGGAATTGTGCATCTGTTTGGGCCGACAGGTGGTTACCTGCTGAGTTATATTCCAGCTGTAATGGTTGTTGGTATCGTGTCAGGTAAATTCGCAGCCTCATCAGAAGGAAGTACCAGAAAAGAGGCTGCAGGAAATGCGCTGGCGATGATTCTGGGATCTGCCATAGTATACGGTATTGGTGTTCCCTGGCTGAAGCTGTTGACGGGATTATCGTGGGGCAAGGCGATCGCTGTTGGTATGCTGCCATTTTTGATCGGAGATGCACTGAAGATTATCGCGGCAGTTTACATTGTCAGATTATTACGATCAAGAATCAGACTATAATCCGGCTGATGGCAGATCACTTTTGAAAATGATAGCGACCAACAACACATCCGGTTTCCTTCAGTCCTGACTCAATAGTCAAGAACCACGAAATTTTGAATGGAACATAAATTTATTAACGCCACCGTTTGATTATTAATGAGCTTTATCCAGATAAACAATCTTACCCACATATTTCCGGATGGTTCTACGGGTCTTAAAGAGATTAACATTTCCATCAAGGCGGGCGATTTTCTGGTGATTGCGGGGGCTAACGGATCCGGAAAAACCACACTTTGTCGACATCTGAATGGGTTGTTGCGACCGACCAGCGGATCAGTTTTGCTGGATGGGATATCCGTCTCGAAAGATCTTTTGAGAGCACGGCAAATCGTTGGGATGGTTTTTCAAAATGCGGATACCCAAATTGTGGGGGAATCGGTCTACAGCGACATTGCATTTGGCCCTGAAAACCTCGGTTTAAATCGACGCGAAATAGATGCCCGAGTTGAAAGGGTGATGGAAATTGTTGGACTTCAGGATTTAGGGCATCAGAAACCCCATCTACTTTCTGGTGGGGAAAAAAGACGACTGGCCATTGCAGGTGTACTTGCGATGAACCCCGAGATCCTTGTTTTTGACGAGCCGTTTTCCAACCTGGACTATTCGGGAGGACAGCAGTTGCTGAATCAAATCATCCATCTTCACAAAAGCGGACATTCCATTATCATTGTCACACATGAACTGGAAAAGGTTATCAACTATGCGGATCATCTGATATTGATGCAGAATGGTAGAATTGTCCGTGCCGGGGTGCCGGAGACGCTGATGGGAGAAGTTGAAGCATTTGGGGTACGAGAGCCCTGTACATCCAAATATGGGTTGGGATTGCAGTCATGGCTCAGTTAACAGTATTCGATTTTCACTCGGGCAGTTCCTTCTTGCACCGATTAGACATACGGTTTAAACTTCTGATCCTGATCGGGGTCAACCTGTCGGTTGCGCTAGCAAGTCAGTCTGGTTTGGCTGGTTTAAGCACTGTTTTGATATTGACCCTGTGGTGGCTCAGGATTTCAGTCCGACGGCTATTAAGCGAAATTCGTCTTTTCTTACTATTATTGGTACTGATTTTTTCCGCTAGAGCTTTTTCCACACCAGGCAGCCCCCTCATTCCTTCCTGGACAGCTTCTTTGACGACAGAGGGTCTTCAGGCCGGCGGACTAATATGTTGGCGCCTGTCTCTGATTGTCATGCTGGGACTTCTTTTCATTTATACCTCTAAACCTTTGGAAGTTAAAGCGGCAATTCAATGGTACTTTCGACCGATTCCAGGGGTTTCTGGACAACGGATTGCTCTGATGATCAGCCTGATGATCCGTTTCATTCCGATGATCCTTGAGTTGTCAGGCGAAATTTCAGAAGCTCAGCGATCAAGGGCAATTGAAAGCAGAAAAAACCCATTGTTTCGTATGAAAGTGTTTGTTTTGCCATTGTTGGAAGGCGTTTTTAAAAAAGCGGATGAAATGGTTGATTCAATGGAGGCAAGGTGTTTTTCGGAAAATCGTACAGATCCAGAATTGCTTTGCCAGCGAAGTGACTGGATTTTACTGGCGTTGTCAGGCGTCAGCTGCCTGGGAATGATTATTGTTTAAGCAAATGCCATGATGGCTATTAAAAAGTTGTGAGGCTTGAATTTAAAGGATACACCGTGTATCTCTGCAGGATGTAAAGAGGGACTGAAAAGATACTTGGACTTATTTATGATTGATATTCATTTTTAAAGCCCATTTTGCCTTGTCCGTGACAGGTGGATGGTAAGCTCGAAAGCGCTCGATGAGTGTGATCGGTTCACTCTCCACAATGATCATCCGGCGGTGGTCATTTTCAACGAACTGTTGCGTCACAGTATGGTCGAGAAACTCAAGCAATTTGTCATAGTACTGGCAGACGTTCAGTAAACCACAGGGTTTTTGATGCATATTCAACTGAGCCCAGGTCCAAACCTCAAAAAATTCTTCTATGGTCCCCAACCCCCCCGGGAGCGCTATAAATCCATCAGACATCTGTTCCATAAGCGCTTTTCGCTGATGCATGGAGTCGACAATTCTGAGATCAGAAAGATCCGTAAAAGCGACCTCTTTTTCAGCTAAGTGACGTGGAATAATCCCGGTTACTTTGCCACCCGCTTCAAGCACACTGCGAGCGATAGTCCCCATTGTTCCAACATTGGCTCCACCATAAACAAGGCCGATACCAAACTTGACAAGTGAGACCCCCAAGTTTCTGGCTGTTTCCGTGTATTCTGGCCTACTACCAGGACTGGATCCACAAAAAACACATACATTTTTCATTTAAAAGTAAAGTCTGAGCGGTTATCTGGCAAGCTGGTCATCTAAAATCCACGAGCCGATTTTAGATGAGGGATTTGCAGTCAAAGACTTTCTCAGGGTATCAATAAGCAAAGACTGTCTCTCTTCTATGGAACGTAAAAGAAAGAATTTTGTCAACCTCCATCTGCTTAAACTCACGCTGGGCTGAACTGACATAATTTTTACAGAGGAAAAATAATTTTCTGTATTCAACAATGACAATGAAACAAAGTCAGAGTTTTTAATGATCACGCACAATCTATGAACTTTGAATCAGCTCAAGTATGTAAGTGATTGTGGAAGAGAATAGATAGGCTTGTGATGATGTTTTAAATATTCGTGGGATGGATTCCTGTTTTTTACTTCTATTGGTGTTTTTCATTTCAAAAACACCTAAAAAATGTCATACTGGCCCTGCTTCTATTCTAAGGTACTCGATTTTAAGACGATTTGAAGTTGCATCAGTTTAAGCGGTCTTTGCCTGTCAGAAGTAGTAACATTCTCAATTATTTGGGGAATTTTAATTTATCATGGAAAGCGAAAGTAGTGTCATGCGGATGTTGCAGCGGGTCCAGAGAACTGTGCCGGACCGGGATTTTTTTATGCACACATATCGCCGTAAAGAAAAAGGGGCTGAGCAAAGAAAAGGGAAAAGTGGACTGTTTGCTGGTGGGACTTTTTTAGGGAGGAAAAAGAAACCAAAATTCAATCTGATCAAAGCCAGAGAACAAATTAGAGCGTTTCACAACGCCTTTCTGGCCAATACTGAGCGAGATTATGACAGTAAGGCTCCGGAAATTCGTGATACAATGAGTATCCCTGAAATGAATGCTTTCAGGCAGAAAATCAGAGAGGCGGCCGCTGTGGAAAATGCGGATGTAAATTATCTCGCCATGGATGGTGTGATTAAGTACATTGATCTGAAAAACAGTGCAGTTGTGTCAGGAAAACAAAACGTTCTCCTGGACTGTCTTAGAAAGGTTGGTGCAGCTCTTGTGGAAGATGGTGGTTTGAGTATGTTCCATACCACTTGGTTTTTGAGTATGTACAAAGAATACCTGGCTCGATTTAAATTGCCTGCAAATGCAGAGCTTCAGCAAGCTCAACAGGGAAGTGAACAAGAAGCAAAAATGATTGCACGAAGGCTTATTCGAAAACAGTTCGAGATTCCGCAATATTTGCAGTTAGTTGATGACAAAGTCATTGAAGTTAAAATGATTAACCACTACAGCAAAGATATTCTTGTCAAAATGAGCCGACATGGGCAACAAGGATGTACGGCTTCAGACATTAAAAAGATCTTTTTAGAAAATTTTAAACATGGATCTGTGGCTTCGAATCAAAAGGGTAAAGTAAACGATGTTGGTATTATCATGGCTTATGCTCTATTTTTCGCCAGAATCCCTATGATGGATCAGTTGGTGGAAAATATCAGAAACGCCATTCCCAATGTAAATACCGAAGCTGCCATTTACAAACAAAAAATAGTCATTGCTCAGAAAATATCTTTATTGGAAGTTGCCCGGGCATTACATCAAAGCGATGCCTCTGAGAAATTCATGAAAAAATTGAATCTGTTGGCACATGGCGTTTTTAATTATTGCGTTAAAGTTATCCAGGAAAATCAACTGGACCGGGTTGAACTAAAAAATGATATCTATATACATTTATTGCTTAAACAAGCCGTTATTGCTATTACTTATAAAAATATATTTCGTCGTAATCAGGATTCTTATTTGAAACTCCTGGAGTCATCCAAGAAATTACTGAAAGCAGTTACACCATACGCCTCTTCCGGACATCAGACAATTCAGAAGTTGGCCGGTCAGGCTAATGTTTATTCCAAGGCCATCGAGACAATCATTCAACAGATCAACAAAGAGCATTCTGCGGGCTATGACGAAAGTGATTTTGGGGACACCCATCAAAACTTCTAGATTATTTATTCCATCAATCACCTGAACATGCAAACACTATAAAAATT
>JABGPJ010000035.1 GCA_018645005.1 Deltaproteobacteria bacterium
TGAAACTCTGGGGGAAATAGTAGGGAAACAGATTTTTGACATCTACACCCCCGAGAGCGCCATTTATGCAAGAAAAACAATTTTTCCAGAATTTGTGAAAACCGGGTACATTGATGGTGCGGAACTTCAACTACAAAAAAGGGATGGTGGAATAATCGATGTACTTCTAAAGGTTTCAGCTATCCGTGATACCAAAGGCAACATTCTGCAAAGCCGATCGATCTTGCGGGATATCACAAAACGTAAACGCACTGAAATGGCCTTGCAAAAAACGCTTGAAGAATTTGAGAACCTTGTGGAAGTACGTACTTTTGAATTAAAAAGTATCAACAAAAACCTTCAGAAAGAAATCGATGAAAGCAGGAAAACGGTTAAAAAATTACTCAAAACGAAAATAGTTTCCAAAAAATAGCTCCAGAATGGGCTGACTCCCGACCATCCAACCTGTATACCCAATAATAACATCTAGATAATATCCACCATTTTACCCCCCCAATACCTTCCATCAATGGTCATTGATGAACGGATCGAGCTTGTAGGGAAAACGGTCGATGATTTTCTGAAACATACTGATCCCGTGGCCAGCACTAGCGTGTACGTAGTGGAAAACCCTGAATGGTCATAGAAAAGAGGCCTATAAATGAAACATCGTTGGAGCGAAGAAGTCTGTCTGAAGGGATCCAGACCTTATAATTCCCAATCTTCATCATCGAATTCAAAAGGAGTATGGCTGGTAAATCGTAGCTTTTCAGTTATCCGGAAACAGTCGATTCCAATGGTGGCGCATTTTTCAGGTGATTCACCTTTGGCAATGGAAACCGATACAAAGTTGCCCATAATTGAAAAACGGATGCAATCGTTTTCCGGTATGATGATCTCGGTTCCATCTTCCTGTGTTTTTATTTCACCGTTTTTCTTTGCGTATTCAGCGAAAGCCGCAACCAGCCGTTTTTCTTCCTGTTCGATCTCCATATGTATCTCCTGTAAAATAATCGGTTAAAGAACTCAAATGCTCAGACTGTATATTAATAAACGGTCTGTTGATTATTAGGCAACACAAAAAGAGAGGGCGTATCGGTTTTTGGCTTACTTAACATAGAGTTACGGCTTTATATAGTTTCCGTGTATCAAATAAAATCTACCTTGAAGGCGCATCTATATGACCTATTGGATCAAAGGTGGACCGGACACTGCAACTGTTGTCACACTTGAAGGATTTTCTGAAATCAGGGAATGTGATCAATCCCGGGAACTTTTTCAGAGATGAAAGGTTTTAAAAAAGATACCAGCTTGTGATAAAAGCGTGATATTTATTTGATAGCCTGACTTTCAAGACAGGAGTTCGTTGTTCGCTAACCTCAAAGCGAAGAGACCCACTAACCCGAATCTCAAATAGACAGATGAATAGCCGCAAGCAATTTTTGAAAATAACGGTTGGTTTTGCAACCGGGCTGGGAATATGGTTGTCACCGGGCTTTGGCCTGGTCTCCACGGCCTTGGCCAGGATTAAGAAAATCATCCTGCCAAAAAACACCATAGTTGCGAATCTGTTGCGAAAGCACCCGAGAACGATTGATACAAGGAATCTTGAAATAACCGATTTGAAAGAATTCCAAACAATGGGAACAACGTTATTTAAAGTTGCAGAAAAGGACTGGCGATTAAAAATAAGGGGGAAGGTGGACTCAAAAAAGAATTTAACCTATTCTGAAATAACAGCACTTTCTTCCGTTGAGAAGGATGTACTGATGATCTGTCCTGGCTTTTTTGCCCAGCATGGCACCTGGAAGGGCCTGGACATGGGCCGGTTTCTCAAGGCAGTCGGTGCGGGCCCGGACGTGATGCATATTACCTTTTCCGGAGATGCCGACAAATTCAGCAGCTCGTATCGATTTACCATGAAAGAAGTGCAATCCGGAAAGGTGTTTCTGGCTTATGCGGTCAATGGTAAACCCCTGCCGAAAAAACACGGATTCCCCCTGCGTGTTGTCGCTGAAGATCATTATGGAGGAGACTGGGTCAAATATGTCAATAAAATGGAACTCGAAGGGGGTTAATTTTTCCAATCATCAAGGCGCAGATCTGTTCAATATTGCGTCCGGGACGACAGGTTTAAACGACCGGTCATGGTAATCGAACTGATAGAAAGTCAAACCGTCACACTAGAACAAGTTTGAATTCAGTGAACCGTATCTAATAAAGAGGGAACTATGAACTTCAGGACTGCGAGGAAGAGTGTTGTCATATTAATTATATTTCTGCTGCTCGGCGCTGCTTTGGCATCGGCAGATATCAGGCCTGCTAATGATAATCTGAATACGGCACAGGTGGCGACATTAATCAGCCAGAATCGTAACAACGCCGAATTTGTCATTCTCGATGTTAGAACACCTGCAGAGTTTCAGCAGGGGCATATTGAAGAAGCGATTTTAATTGATTTCAGGGCCCCCTCATTTTTCGATAAGATAAAAAACCTGGACCGGAGCAAATTGTATCTTGTTTACTGCCGCAGCGGGAATCGCAGTCGAAAAGCAGTGGGTATAATGGTGCAGCTTGGTTTTCAACGCGTCCATAACATGACCGGTGGTTTCAATGACTGGGTATCGAGCGGATTCAAGTACACCTATTAATGTCTTTTACCTGGCTCCGCACCGGCAGCATGTTTTCAGCCTCCTTCATTGAATATTCGCACAATTAATCTGCACCCTCACAAAAGAGGGGAGGTAACGGTTTAGATGAGTATCAGCTTTAAAGACAGAATTCTGGAAGATGAAGACGGATATTTGGTAAATTTTTCGGATTGGAGTGAGGAATTGGCAATCTACCAGGCTGAATTGGAAAAAATCGAGCTTGAGCAAAATCATTGGGACGTTGTCAGGCTTTTGAGACAATACTATGAAACCAACGGATTAGCTCCAATGCTTAAAATTTTGTTCAATTTGGTAGCCACAGAAAAAGGAATTGATAAAAAGGAAGCTTCCCAATTACTCTATCAGCTTTTCCCTAAAGGTCCATTTAAACAGGCCTTTAAAGTCGCCGGGTTGCCCAAGCCAAAAAGCTGTGTCTAAAGGCTCAATGAAAAACAAATATAAGTTTGGAATTGGTTTACACAGTTAATTGGATAAATCAGTTGAATTCACTGATCAATCCCCTGCAATGATAGCCTAGGGTTGGCTCAAAAATTACTCGGCATTCTGTCTGCAAAATGTCCGGCTTTTGGGACTTTTTCAAACAGATTAAGTGAAGTTATTTTTTAAGGATCCCCAAGCGCAGTGAACGAGGATTAAGCCATGGTGGATGACAACTCACATCACTTTTGGTAAGTTAGCTATTCAGTTAAAAAAATCGTGCCAGACAAAGCTATGCAATAGTGTGCGTTATCTAAATGTTTCAGGAGATTTGATTGAATAACAAAGACGGACTGGATGTTTTTCTCAATCCCAAATCAGTGGCAGTGATTGGGGCAACCGAAAGATCCTCGTCATGGGGATCGATGATAATGAAGGGATTGCTTTCCTCAGAATATAAAGGAAATATTTTTCCGGTGAATCAAAAAAGCGCAATGGTTTATGATGTTCCCGCATTCAAAGATATAAGGGAGATACCGGAACCAGTCGATTTAGCTGTTTTCACCATTCCGGAGCAGTCTGTGGAAAAGGTTCTGGCAGCCTGCGGCGAAAAAAAAGTCAAAGGGATTACACTGGTTACTGCAGGTTTCGGTGAGATTTTCGAAGATCAGGAGGGGATCGATAAAGAAAAGAAACTGGTCGAGCTTGCTAAATCTTTCGGCATAAGAATATTGGGACCCAATATCAGCGGGACGTTTAACCTTCTCGCTGACTTCAATGCCTCTGCCGGAATTGCAGAACATATCTATCCAACCAGTCTTGGGGCAGTTTGCCAGGGAGGTTTTGCCTTTTACGATCTGCTGGAATCCGGACAACACCAGGGAATGGGGGTTGGAAAATTCATTCACACTGGGAACGAATGTGATTTGACCGTATCAGATTTCTTAGAGCATTTCTATCATGATCCTGAAGTGCAAGGTATTCTGATGTATCTTGAAACTGTGCGTGACGGAAAGCGATTCAGGGAAGTGATGCGAGAGCTAACTCGTAAAAAACCGGTTGTGGTATACAAAGCTGGCGTAACTCCCGGATCGGCAAGAGCAGCACGTAGCCATACCGGGGCGCTTTCAGGAAGGAAAGAGGTCTTCGAAGGTGTGCTCGACCAGCTGGGTGTTATTATTTCTCCAACCATGGAGCTTCTTTTACCATTAGGTCATGCTTTGACGGAACGCCCCCTGATGAAAGGCCGCAGGGTTGGTATCATTACCGTAGGTGGATCATGGGGAGTGATACTTTCGGACTTTCTCGAAAAGGAAGGGTTGATCGTTCCGGAACTTAGCCAGAAACTGCAAAACATATTGAAATCTTTAGGTATGCCTCCGAGAGCTTCCACCAGAAATCCAGTTGATATCGGGGCGTCCGGATTGGGATTCCCCATTGAAAACCTGGTGGAAATGGCACGAAAGATCATCACATCAAGTGAAGTAGACGCCCTGGTTCTTCATGGTTTGGGAAATGCTGGGATGGTAGATCACAGTTCGTCCCCCGAAGAGCTGTTCATGAATGACTTCAGCAAACAGATTATCCTGCTTTTTAATGAACTGCAAACAGAATTGGATTTTCCGGTGATCATCGGCAGCCATCATTCTCACCGTGAGAGCCAGGTCGTTTGGGATCTTAATAAACAGGGGATTCGGATATTCAATCGCATTGATGAGACAGCCCAGATTTTATCTTTGATGCATGATTATTATCAGAAACGGTTTGCTCCTTCAGGTCGTGTCTAAAAATTATCCATCATGCCTGCTCCACAACCCATTAACAGAGAGGGACGTAGTTGCGATATTGCGATTCTTCTTTCAGAATCGCAATATCGCAACTACGTTATATATAGAATCAGCAGTAAGGCAAACTCCAC
>JABGPJ010000034.1 GCA_018645005.1 Deltaproteobacteria bacterium
ATGTTTTTGTACAAAACTAAAAAGTTTTCTAGATCCTGCTTTCTTCATTTATCGATAACTGCAAAAGAGCGATTTTCTACTGAGTGTTGTCTTGTATGAATTATTTTGAGTTAATCGAAACAAAATTCGAAAAATCGGGCAGTGCTATTTCTGAGTTCGATTACTGGGGACTCGCAACGGATTCTGCATTCAATAAAGTCCTGACGATTGAACGACTATCCCATGAGTTAAATGGTACAAAGCAACGTCCTTTTTCACCTGCTCAGTGCTCTTTATTTCTGAGAAAATGTGTTGGGTGGAAAAAAGAAATCCTTAAAGCAAAGCTCACTTTTGATCCAGATACCACGAATCTGGAAGATTTTTTTAACTTTATCGATGGCGTTGAGATCTATGTGAGGCTGTTATCGGAAAAAAAGATAACTAAGATCTTGCTGTTTCGATACTGCATAGAACTTGCGCTGCTCTTTCAGCATAAGTCGATGCGTGCGTCCGATGAAGAAACGGCTTCACTATCTTTTAACACCCCTTTGATACCTCGAACAAGCATTACGCGTGCCTGGGGAAATCTACAGCAGTTTCTAAGCCGATACCATAAGCAGCTACAAAGGGGAAACTCGAAGTTGTTTTTCAAACGTTACTTTCCAAAGCAGCTTTTTGAGTTGTTTAATGATGCAAAAGATCTCTCTTTTCCGGTTTTGTTTGTAGATGAAGACAAAAAAGGTACCCCAATTCGGGGAACCGTGAAAAACTGTGTGATCTGGACGAGCCTGAAATTAAATCCTCATGGGGAAGAGGGAGATCCAATGAGGCTCATCGCACTGAACAAGTATCCCGAATCAATGTTGTCTGAATTACGAATTGTCAAAGATACAATTACAAGATCGATAGGAGAGGCCTTTGTTTTTTCTGGGAAGATCCTGGGGAAGCGTCTAAAAAAGCAGTCACTTCAGGCCATCTTTTTCCAAATCGGGGAATTAAACAAAAACAGGCTTGACGGTTCTTCCATAGGGTGTGCAGCACTAATGGCTGCAATAAGTCGCATTACCGGCAGGCATCTGCCGCCCTACGTTTGTTTTACCGGGAAATTTGGCTGTGCGAATAATGGTATTAAGGGAGTCACCGAAAGAGCCAAAGCAGGATGGAAGCATGGATTCAAAATTTTGGTTTTGCCTAATGAAAACTTGAACGAGTTAACAGCTGGCTTAAGGCCTGTTGATGTTGAATATGATGTTCTTAAGCCAGGTAAATTGGGGGATTTCGAAGGACAGCTAACAATCTGTCCTTACGGAAGCATGGATGATCTATTTAAAATCTGGCGTACGCTGACACATACTCAAGCTGAGAACCGCCGGGCCAGTGATCGATTCAAATCCGGGAGCAATTTAACAAACCAGTACCCCAATACCGACTTCGTAGAGCGGAAAGACTATCTTACATGGTTAAACGACAAGTTTGAGACTGGGGTTTCCATCGCGACGCTTTCCGGTCCTGGAGGGATTGGAAAAACACAGATAGCGCAGCAATACGCGTCGCGTTACCGTAAAAGGTATTCATTGGTATGGATAATCCGAGGTGAAGATCGCCCCACAATAGATGAAAGTTATGCGCAACTTGCCAACGAATTGAACCTGCCCCAGAAAGACTTCAATGCAGAGAAAGTGATTCGTTCTTCGGTAAAAAGATGGCTTGAAAATAATCCCGGCTGGTTGTTGATTTTTGACAACGTGTCTTCACCGGGCCTTTTGTTAGATACAGTGGTGGGGTTTCTTCCCAGGGGAGGAGGGAATACAATCATCACCTCCAGGTATGACCACTGGGGTAAATGGAGTGAGCAGATTGAGGTCAAGCCGGTAAACCTGGCGGAATCCGTCCAATATCTACTGAAGATGTCCGGAGTGAAAGATATTTCAGGCGCAGAAGAACTGTCACAAAAACTGGGAAATCTTCCGCTTGCTCTCACTCTTGCTGCTGCCTACATTCGAAAAAACTCGATCACGTTCCCTGATTATATTGAAAAATATGACACTGAAAGAAAAAAACTCTTGCTCAAGGAAGAAGTACGACCAGACTACCCTTATACAATCGCAATAACTCGGAAGATGGCGATTGAACAAATCAGGAAAAACCATCCCCTTGCCCTGGATATATTGAATATAGCGGCGTTTCAATCTTCTGATAATATTCCAATGCAGTTACTGTTTCCCGAGCAAACATCAAACACAGCGCTTGAGATGCGTCGTACCGCAGATCGGTCAGTATTTGCCAGAAGCACTAAAAAACGGTTCCATCGAATTGGAGATCCTGCGAAAAAAGGAAAGCCTGTCGGCAATGAACCGAATTGGGCATCCTTGAATTTGAATGAAAACAATATAATCAAATTTAAAAAAGCGCTTAGGTCTCTAAAATCCTATGCCCTTGTTTCAGGTAGTTTCCAATCGATTTCTGTTAACAATCTTGTGCAACAAGTGACGCGGGACAGCCTTACCCAGGACGAGGAAAAGGAATGGTGTGGTTTGACCTTGAATCTGATGAATCATTCCTTTCCATTGTCACTGCGACGTCTGGAAGATAAAACAAAATGCGAAAAGCTGTATCCACATGCCGTTTCAGTTACACTGAATGCGAAAAGGTTGAATGTTATGCCCCATCGAAATCTCTCGCTGATCAGAAGACTGGCACAGTACCTGGCTGATTCAACAAGCTTTGATAAGGCTGAAGAGGTGCTTGATCTAGCTCTGGAAATTGCTTATCAGATATATAACGAAACAGATTTTCAGGTTGCCTGGATTCTGAGGCTTCGGGGACATTGTTTAAAAGAGCAGGAATTTCTAGATGCAGCCATTAAAACATACCAGAGAGTACTGAAAATTACGATAGATGCTCGTGAAGCCAAGGAATCGGAAATTGCCACGGATTTAAATAACCTGGGGGAAGTAGCATTGATTTCTGGTAAAACGAATGAAGCTCATAAACTGTTTGAAGAATCCTTACTTCGTATAGAGAATGCCCGATCCAGCAGAGGTAATGTATTTGCTATGAGCTATAATTTTCTGGGCAGGACATATGCCACAAAGGGACAATTTCTTAGGGCAGAAGAAGCGTTTGAAAATGCGTTTGAAATTGCAAAAATTCAATTTGGTAAAAGACACCCGTTTATCGCTGAAATTCGAAGAAATCGTGGGGAAATGCTTTTACAATCGGGAAAGCTCTATCGGGCATACGAAGAATTAGATACTGCTTTACAGATTGATCAGGCTTTTTATGGGCCGAGATATCCGATCGTTGCGCTTGATAAGAACCTGATTGGCGAGCTGTTTTTGGAAGAGCAAATGCTTGAAAAGGCGGAGAAATATTTGACTGAGGCATTGCAGATAAATGAAAGAATCTATGGTGCCTTGGATTTCCATCCAACCATAGCAAGAGATCAGAATTCTCTTGGAAAGCTTGAAATGGAGAAAGGCAATTTTAATGAGGCTAAAATTAAATTTCAAAAAGCATTGCTGATCGCTGGGACAATATACTACCAAAACCCGGATCATGTATCTATAGCAGATGTTGAGATAAACTACGGAACCGTCTTACTGGAAGAGCGTGAATTTGAGGATGGGAGAAGGCGTATTTTGATAGCGAAGCGAACATATGAGAAAGTATATGGTAAAAAACATCCGATACTTGCAAAGGTGATGATCAGTCTGGGTAGAACTTACCAGATGGATGGGATGTTGAATGATGCAATGAGCTACTATGATCGTGCAAAAGAGATACTGGAAAACAATTGTGACGAAAAGCATCCCTCTCTAAGGGTAGTAAATCAATACATTCAAGAATTCTGAAGGTCAATCCCTGACATCGATTCGTGGAGGAAATCAATCTCAGCCCAAGAATAATTGTCCCTTGGCAGGCTAGAGTCTGGTGCCAAAAATCCGACAGCGATTTATGCAGAGTAAAATGGATTTTTACCCGGAAAATGTCGGGGGATACGAATCGCGGGCTTTGAGCGACAGCCTTCTTTACTATGAAAGGTCTTCAGGCCTTTGCCCGCACAGCCGCAACGATCTGGGGAAGGATTTCTCCTGTTTTCCCCTGGATCAGGTAGCTTGAGATACCCTCATGAGTCAGTGGAGTGGGTTCGTCATTGATTTCAAAAATGACAGCGGGGGTATTTGGTTGTAGACCAAAGTTGAGGAAAGAATCAAGGGAAGAGCGCTGTTTCCCAGATGCCAATATGGGTAGTCCGGCGAAGGGATAAACCACTGCCGATGTTCCACAGACCATCATTAAATCGCATTGATAAGCCTCTTGTTCACTTTCGGATGATACATCCGCAGGGATGGGTTCGCCAAAATAGACCACATCTGGTTTTAAAGGATCCCCACATGATTTACAGCGGGGCGGCAACTCACCTTTCATTTTCATCTGCTCAACGTCATATTTTTCAAGAGGGTACCTGCTGTTACAGTTGAGACACCTCAGCTTAAAAATGTTCCCATGATAGTCGACCACGATCTTCGATCCGGCTTTCTGATGCAAATTGTCAATGTTTTGAGTTAAAATGCCTTTGAGATGTTTTGTTTTTTCCAACTCTGCCAGGGCGAAGTGCCCGGCGTTCGGAGTCGCTTTTCCCCACTCTTCTATTATATTAACGGGGCCTTCCAACTGATCAATCCACCACTTTTTGGGATCATCATTAAAATCTCTATAGGCTTCATAGGCCTTCTGTTCCAGTTCAGGGTTTCGGGTCCAAATACCGTCGGGGCCTCTGAAGTCAGGTATACCGGATTCCGTTGAGATCCCGGCACCCGTCAGAGCAATGGAATGTTTAGATTGCAGGATATCGTTTGCTGCCCGTTGAATCAGATCAGTTGTCGATGGTTTCATATCATTCTCTGCTTGGG
>JABGPJ010000033.1 GCA_018645005.1 Deltaproteobacteria bacterium
GAGCTGGGAGAAAATCGAGATCAAGGAACTGGACAGTGAAGAAGAGGCTTTCGGAGCGAATGTGCTGATGTTGGACCCTGATACGATGATACTGGCCAAACAATACGAAATGTTGATTCCCGAATATGATAAACGCGGGATTGAAGTGATAGAAATGCCTTTTAATGCGGCCATACACTGTGGCTTCGGCGTTCGCTGCGCTGTCGGACCATTGCACCGAGATAGTTAGCTTCGAACCAAACAGTTCCGCTTTCCCTAGGAAAAACCTCGGAACACAAACCGGCTTATTTCGGCCTTTATCTGTGCAAGTTATCACAAGGTAATTGATGGGTTAAGGTCTATGGTTTGCATCGAGAAGTTGAAAAAATCCCTTGATTTCCTTTGCATTTAAACAAAGCAAAAAATATGAAAGGAAAATATCATGCATCTATTCGCTCAAAAGCCATTAAAATATTTAATTTTATGTATTTTGTTAATATTTGCTAGCAGCACGTATTGTTCAGATACTAGTAATGATACTGGCACAAATAATACCCAAAATGATGAGATTAATGATATACATATGCTTTTGACATATTCAATACTGTATAAAACATGGCAAGGATCAGATCCATCAAGAGTTATTGGAAAAAATATTGGAGCTTTATTAGTTAATCCAAAAAAAGATACAATTTTGGAGTTTAATAGGAATGCACATGCATCTACACATAATGTAACACAACATGCAGAGAGTAGATTAATTCAAGGTTATTTAGCAAAATATGAATGTGAAGATTTGACTGACTATATTATTTACGCATCACTGGAACCATGTGCAATGTGTAGTGGTATGATGATTGTTAGTAAAATTAAGGAAACTATTTATGGTGAGACCGACCCATATGGTGGTAAATCTTTAGAGCGTCTTTCTCTAGATAGCTCTGAATTACCTGATGGTTATAAGCCATATCCGGATGTTACAATTTCGAAAGCGTCTAATTGTATTATAAGAAAAGAGCTTGATAAAGCACAGAAAGAATCAGGAATATTTATTTACGAATTCTTGGGGACTGATATAGCAAAAGAAATATATAAAAAAGCTTACAATATGTTTATCAATTATGAAGTTCAATATAAAACAAATCAAACCATATATGATAATGCAAAAAAATTTCTTGAGCAAGAATTAGAAAATTATTACAGAGCTTATGAAGAACTGCAGTAGAATTTGTTGTAACCTCGTCACTCCACCGGGTTAATGTGATAAAGTAGAACTATAAAGTTGGCGGCTATAACTGCTATGTATTGCAGCCCTCTAAACGATATAAAGCGTTGTCATATCAAATGGATATCTCAGTCTTACAAATTTCTCAGACTTGAATACATTACACGTTTTTTGACCTGCCAATATACTGGACCTTTGTCCAGTTATGATCAGTGCTTGATTTGGCTCATTTTCATTCAAAATGGCTTGAGATCTTTCTATCGAATTTGTTGGACAACAAATTGGATGTACATTAGTTGAGAAGAATTTGGATGTGAAATGCGAATATCGGGTCTCCGATCTTTGGATCGAAATACATTATTGTGTGCACACAACTGACATCAGGCTGGTTCTGGGATGAATAAAACATAATGTACCATCGATCGCTCTTCCAGAAATGGTCCACGTTCATCTACGTCGCTCGAATTTCCAAGTCAGCCATTTTTTCCTATTTGGTCAAGGAAACGCAGAGGTCCTCAGTTGGGGTCCTCCGTCAGCCACGGTGTATAGTCGATATCGCCTTCGATCAAAGAACCGGGGTCGCCGGCCTGTCCCCACCAGTTGTATTTCGCTGTTTGAGGACCGACATTTTGGTCCTCGATCCCGATTTCGCCGAGTTGATTGTTGTATATGGAATTGTAGCCTTCCGACTGCAGCGGCCCGCCGCCTAAATCCACAGACAGCGTCGCATCATTATCGCGGTCCAACCAAACGCCATACCCCAGACCGTCCTTGATGATATTCCTGGAGACGCTGGCCGACAAACTACCGTCCTCCTGCGCGACAAGCAGCAATCCGGCTAGACCGGGATGCAGACTATCTGTTATTGTGTTTCCGGTAACCACCGCCCCATCTATAACACCTCCTCCAGATCCGGGTTCTCCGCCTGCGCCAGGCGCTATCAGAGTGATGCCTTTTCCTGTATTGGTACTGTTTCCTGAAATCACTAAACTTTCCATTTTACCGGACAGCACTTCAACCCAGATGCCATCTGAATCACTGACTGAATTTGAAATATTGTTATTTCTAATGACAATATTTTTGCTTAATGGATTTTCAGTCATGCGTTGTAGAAAGAAAATGCCTGCTGGAGTCCATGCGCTCCCTTCTCCAAAATTATAGATATTATTATTCTCTATCGTTATATTCTCCATAAGGCCACACCAGATTTCACAAATAATCGGTAATTGCATCGCGTATTCAGATTCCTGTGTTTGATAAAAAGTGTTCCCGGCTATCAAAACATTTTCCGCTGTTGATTCAAAACCATAGCGAGAGTTTCCGAAAACCGATACATTGATCCCGCCTGTATAGTTGTTGTAAAGAGTATTATCCGTTATGGTGATATCCGATGATTTGTCCCCATCACCAAAAGAATAAATCAATATCCCGCTTGTCCTATTCCATACGGGGGCCGGATCAGCTCCGCTTATGATACAATGCTTGATGGTCAGTTTCTTTGCTCCTCCGGCATATACAACGTTTTGTTCCCCCCCTCGAAAATCCAAACCTATAATGCTTATGTTTTCAACATCTTCCATATAAATTGGTCTTTCTTTCGCCAAGGTGGAGCTTTGCAAAACCGGATATCCCGTGGCAGGTATTCCGGGAAAACCTTCATTATAGCCGCTGCCCCAGAGAGCTAAATTCCTGGTTCCATCAAGGTGAATCAGATAACCCTCCTCCACGGAGTATGGTTTGCTTCCTTTGCGTACATAAACCACCGTATTATCTCCTGAAGCGCTGTCTATAGCCTTTTGTATCGCTGAATATGGATGTTCATAACTCCCATCTTCAACACCTGAAGTATTGGAGTTGTCAACATAGACAATTCCTTGCGCCGATGATGAATCCGACGATGAATCACCCGAGCATGATAAAAATAAAAATGCGATCATCAAAGTTGCCGCAGCCAGGGTCAATTTGTTGTTTTTCATGTCTTGCTCCTTGTATTTTTTTGTTGAATTTCGAAAGACGACCGTATTCAACCGAGCATACTGTTACCCTGAATACTGAAACGATTCTGTTGGCTGTTTGATGGTCAAGATACCCTTCCGGGTTTTCCAATGCCCTCGGTTATCCTTCTGAGTCCCCATTCCAGAGTGAATTTGCCGCCGCGACCCTCCCAGACCTTGAGGCACATCAGAAACAGAGCCACAACCGCCAGCCCCAGGAGAAAAGCGGGAAAGGCCCCCATTACGTCCTGCCCCAAGAATCTGCCCGTGACAAAATAGATGATCCACAGGGGCCAGCAAATCACCAGCCAGTGAAAAAAATAGACCGTGAGAGAATAGCGACTCAACCGTTTGAACCAGACGACAAGCACTCCGGTACTGGGGGCAGCGTCTTCTCTTCCATCATAGTAATAATAAAGTGAAGCAAACAATACCAGGCCTACCCCCGTCTGGAGGTAAAACAGGGTTATGGAATTGGGATACAGGCAAAGGGGAGCAATATAATCGCTTATGGGGGACGATAGGGGTCTGAAAATGCCGGCATAGGAGACGGTCGTCCCGAGAAGAATCAGGGCTAGGCCCATGAGATGCAAGAAAGGGAGGTCTTGTTTAATCTGTCCGCTGACCATACGCCGTCCGATCACAAAACCGATCAACGGAAAAGCGAGCCAGGGAAAAATCGGAAAAGTTCCCGATACAAAATAGCCTTTCAGGATCTCATCAAGACTCCAGATCACTTTGTAAACGCTGACGGGCTCAAAGTAAATTCCCGCCAGATAACCGGAAAAGAACGTTGACTGGACCAGTTCACCACCCCAGGAGACCGTAAAATCAACATAGCTGCGCAGCCAGGGTGCCATAAACATCAGAGCCGCGCTGATGACAAGGATCAGCCACGAGGGTAGAAACCGGCAGAAATAAAGGGCAACGGTGGCCGAACCGATCAGGGGCAGGATGTCCCAGTCCCACATTTCCGAAGGGCCAAAGGCCAGGGCAGATTGCAGGAGACCCGCCGCAAACAAATAGGCGCCACGGAGAAGGGCTGTCTTCATGAGGTTCCATTCACCGGCACCCTTTTTCCGGCCGGCGGACAACACCTGACTCATCCCCACCATTAACAGAAACCAGGTGGCGCCAAGGTTCCCGATGACATCGTCGAAAAAAAAGTGGAGAGTACTTTCGGTCGCCTTTTCATCTCCATAAGCGATCATGCAGTGGATAATAATCATCAACGCCAGGGAAGCACCTCTCAGGACATCGATGGACACAATCCGCTTCATTTGATTTCCTTTGTAAATCGTTAGCCCGCATTGCCTTTTGGATCCGCAATAAGGTCGGTCAGCTTCTTCAACCCCCATTCCAGGCTGTATTTATTGCCGTGACGCTCCCAGGCTTTGAGGCAACGCAGAAACAGCGCCACAGCCGCAAGCCCCAGGAAAAAAGCAGGAAGTGCCCCCATCAAATCAAATTCCGGATACCGGCCCGTGAAAAGATACACGATCCACAGGGGCAGAACAATAAGCGGGTAATGGATAAAATAGACGGTTAATGAATGCCTGCTCATGCGCTTAAACCAGTTGGCAAATACCCCGGTGCGGGGAGTCGTGTCCCTTCCATCGTAGTAATAATACATCAGGGCGAACAGGACCAGGGCTTGCCCCACCTGAAGGTAAACCATGGTGTTGGAATCGGGAAA
>JABGPJ010000161.1 GCA_018645005.1 Deltaproteobacteria bacterium
ACGGGTTTTATCATTCAGCTTTAGTTTTGCAAAAACCTAACCGGACATTGCTGATTCAATCCAGTTAAAGGAGAAAAGATGGGACAAACAACCGCCGAGGTGCTATCGCCTCAAGAAGAAAGAATCGTGAAAGGAGATGACCAGGGATTAACTACCAAGGAGGGACAGGTCAAGCGGATGAGGATCCACAAGATGCTGAAGGGCTTTAGAGATAAAAAGCCAAGATTCGGAGTAGATCGTGCGCTTCTGGTTACGGAGTCTTTCAAACAGACAGAAGGATTGCCCAATGTATTGAGATGGGCCAAAGCCATGCAACATGTTGTGAAAAATATCCCCATATCCATAGGAGAAGATGAGCTGTTTGCAGGGCGATGTGGGCCTCTGGGTAAATATTACGTATTATACCCGGAATTACTACCGACCGGCTGGGCATCCAAAATCGCAGACAAGGCGCTGAACGGTGAAGAGATCGAGTATGAGATGACACAGGAGGATGCAAGGATTATAAAAGAGGAGATAGATCCCTACTGGACAGGCAGGACGGTGCATGATGGGTATCTGGCTTTACTGCCCGAAGAAACCCGTAATTTTATGTACCAGGAAGGGAAGGCGACCGGCGTGATCGCCCCTACGGGGACTGCCCGTACCTCTCTAGCCTGGTGCCTTGACTATGACAAGGTAATGAAGCGTGGATTTAACGGGATAAAAAAAGAAGCCCAAGGCAAACTCGCCGCACTTGATCCGGCTGACCCAGACAACAGTGTGGAAAAACTTCCGTTTTATAAATCCGTTATTATTACCTGTGATTCCATCGAAATAATGGCAAAACGGTATGCTGACCTGGCCAGGCAAATGGCTGAAAATGAGCCGAATATTCAGCGAAAAAGAGAACTGCAACGCATAGCTGAAATGTGTGATCGGGTACCGATGAATCCACCAGCAAGCTTTCTAGAAGCCATTCAATCGCAATGGATGACTCAAGTCTACTCCCGATACGAACAAAACATCGGTGGTGTGGTCGGTAACGGCAGGATCGACCAATATCTGTATCCATTTTATTTAAAAGACAAAGAGTCCGGAATTATTACTGACGACGAAGTGCTGGAAATCTTTGAGTGCTTATGGTTGAACATGGCCCAAAGCGTGACCAGTACTGCCACTCGTAAAGGAAGTGGCACCCCTCATTTCGAAACCACCACCATTGGAGGACAAACCATTGATGGAAATGATGCTACCAATGAATTGTCATTCTTAATTCTTCAATCAAAAAAAGAGTTTACTTTGGACTATCCGGATTTGACTGCAAGAATCCATTCACAGACTCCTGATGGGTTTCTGAAAAAAATCTGTGAACTCATTAAAGAAGGTACCGGATTTCCAAAACTGTTAAACGATGAAGAGATCATTGAGCTGTTTCTGGCGAAGGGTGCGTCGCTGGATGAAGCCAGAAACTACACACCGACCGGTTGTACAGAAGTAAAAATGCTCAATCGCGACACCTATTTTACTGGCGGTCCAGCTGTGAACCTGGGGGCCATTGTTGAAATGGCATTAAATCAGGGGAAGCTCAGAAAATTCGGCAGCGCCCAAATCGGCGTAAAAACCAAGCATCCTGAAGATTTCAAATCGTTCGACGATCTCTGGAATGCCTTCAAAATTCAAGCGGAATACACTTACAAACACGCATTCACCACCCAAACCATTATTGACACTGTTAAACGACGAACCGTTGCTGCGCCGCAAACATCGGCTCTCCATGACTTGTGCATGAAAAACGGTAGTGACATCTATGAATATAAAATAAATGACGGTGTCAGCCTCGGAAATACGAGCATTATGGGATTCGGTACTGCCCTTGATTCTCTGGCAGCAGTAAAGAAGCTTGTATTTGAAGATCGTAAAATCACCATGAAAGAGTTGGTTGAAGCATTGGAAACGAATTATGAAGGAAAAGAAAGCATGAGACAATTGTGTTTGAACGCACCAAAATACGGTAATAATGAAGGATTTGCGGAACCCATCGGCTTGAAGATCGATTCTTTGTTCGCCGAGATTGTCTCAAACTACACCACTATAAATGGAGGGAAGCTCGATTATATTTACGTCCCAATCACTGAGCATGTTGTCGGCGGGGCTCGAATCGGTGCAACTCCCAATGGACGGAAAGCGGGGGAAGCCCTTTCCGAGGGAATATCACCCACTCAGGGATGTGATACAAAAGGACCGACCACCACCTTAAAATCCATTGCCAGTGTGAAGTCCGGTCAATATAAAAGCAGGGCCGCCAGATTGTTGAATGTCAAACTCAGCCCCCAAGTGGTGGCAGGAGAGAGAGGAACCCATACGTTGGCATCTTTGATTCGTTCCTGGTGCGATATGAAATTCTGGCACTTGCAATTCAATATTCTGAATAGCGATACGCTCCGAGAGGCTCAAAAAAATCCGAGCAAGTATCGAAACCTGATTGTTAGAGTAGCCGGATACAGCGCTTATTTTGTAGACCTAAGTCAACCGCTCCAGGACGAAATTATTAACCGCACAGAGCATCAAATTATCTAGGTGGGAGATTTTTCAATGACCGATACATTGAAAGGAAAGGTTTGCATCGTTACGGGTTCCGGACAGGGTATCGGCCGGGGTATCGCCTTAGCTATTGCAAAAGAAGGCGCAGCGGTGATCACCAATAATCGCCGACCAGGCACCAAAGGCGGTGATGCTGAAACGACTGCTTCGGAGATTATCCAGGCAAGAGGGATAGCAGCTCCATTTTTTGGCGACGTGTCCGAGACAGAGATTAGTAAAAAGTTGATGCAATATGCTATTAATCGGTTCGGACAAATCGATATACTTGTGGATAACGCCGGAGCCGGAGTCGGCGGGTCAATCTGGAAGGCAACAGAGGAATCATTCAATAAAGCACTTAATACACATCTGAGAAGTACCTTTCTTTGTACGCGTTTTGCCATCGATTATCTGAAGGAAAAGAAAAACGGGCGCATTATCAATTGTGCGTCCGGATCCTGGCTTGGCACTCCCGGTTTATGTGTATACAGTGCCGCTAAAGCCGGCATTGTCGGGTTTACCAGGTCCGTAGCTGCAGACATTGAAGGTTCCGGAATCACTTGCAACGCCTACCATCCCTTTTCTTACTCCAGGCTGGTCCCCAAAACGATTGGTGAACAGGACAACAGCGTGATCACCAAAAGGTACGAAATCGGTTTGATTGACAAAGAGGAGTTTGAATGGCAGTCAAATCCCCCCCCGCCGGAAGCAGTGGGACCTTTCATCGCATACCTGGCAAGCGACCAAGCGGACAGTATTAACGGTAAAGTCTTTTACGTCAGCGGCGGGAAAGTTGCTCTCTATTCCGAACCGGTCAGGAAAGCAACGATTCATAAGAGCGCAGGCTTCTGGTCGGCTGAGGAGTTAATCGACCAGGTACCAGGTTTGTTCTGTAACTGATGGAACGAGTCCGGACATGATTCTGTCGCAAAGTCACGTTTGCTTGAGAGGAGCAGTGGGCATTTTAAGGTAAAACCGCTTGTAATGACGTTCCACTCTTAGCTTTCCGGAGAAGATATTGTTTTGGCCATACAGGGGTTGCCCTCTCCTGTCAGAAGACGAAGAATATGACGACCGGGGTACTTGCATGTCCTGTTAAGTTTTTTCGTTAATGAGTTCCTGAAGTTGTTTTTTGTAGCTGTCAATTTTATCGATGAGGTGTGCTCTCTGTTTTTGGGTGGCAAGGCTGTCGATTTTTACAAGGTTGTCGTTATTTCTATTCTTCCTTTTAACTGCAATCGAACGGTATTCCTGAGTATAAAACTGTCCTGGATTCAAATACCAGTCGAGTAACTGTTCACGAAGGTCAGCGATTGGTATTTTTTCTTTGAGGAGATTGATAAATTTTTGTTGTGACTTTTTCCGGTGGTTGTAAGCTACCATTTGACTTTTTTTGTCGATGACAATACCAGCCTCAATCACCTTCTTTTGATCCTCTGACAGATCCCCCCACCACTCTGTTGCTGATTCGATGCCTTTTTCAATGGCTTCTGCTTTGGCCTCCTCTTTTGTTTGCTCGATTTTTTCCATGCGTTCTTCATTATTTTCATTCAGCTTATTTTCCAGGTATGCTATCTGTTCAGGTGATAATGACGTCAGAAATTCAGCCGTATCCTGAGCGATAAAATTGGCCAGGTTAATATTAAACTGCTTCAATTCACGGCCATACCAAGCCATATCATCCTTATCAAGGCCATTTTGAAGTCTTATTTTTATCTCATCCAGGAACGCAACATACTTGGGTAACTCTACCTGGCGGTGCCATATATGCAGGTTATCCAATTTCTTTTCCAGGATCTCCTTCTGGCTTGATGAGATATCAAAATGGCTGTCCAGCCGCCAGTAAATCAAATAATCCGCCCAATTGTAGGTCATTTTTATGGAGGTACAAGCCTGCATTCCCAATAATAGCATGCTGACACCGATCAACATCAGAATTTTTCTGTTTTTCATATCTCATTTTCATTAAAAGATTTAATCATCGTCTTCACTTCAGAGACAAACACCACCATCTCTTCTTCGCTGTTGGGGGCCCGGAGCCCTTAATCTTGCTGAAACCAATGCTATCATAATATCGGATAGTTGAGTCCCCTGCAACCTCAGCGAAAGAAATCCCCTCGTTCCGTTTCACTGATCTATCAATCCGAATAAACTACCCCGCCGCAAGCAGACGGGGTATTCAGCTTTTAGGTTTTAGCTTTAAGCGATTAGCATACCCTTCAAATCGCTAACGCCTAACAGCTAATAGCTTTTCGTTAGAACATCAGGATTTATTTGAATGCTCAACGCCGCAAGCGGCGGGGTATTAAACCCAATCTACATAATAAA
>JABGPJ010000152.1 GCA_018645005.1 Deltaproteobacteria bacterium
AGCCGTTATGCCTTTTAGCCGACCCACAGGGTATTGATTTTTCTTTGAGCTGACTCTCCTTGAATTTTGCCTTAAATATCTAACTTCCCGATATTTACTTCTTTTTCATTTTATCACCATACGGTTAAGCCATTTTAAGCCAACTTTTAGGACAAGAATTTTTCGAGAGTCTTGTTTGATGAATTTACATCAGCTATTTATTTGGATTATTCGTTGTCAGCTACAGTAAAATGCAATTTAAGTCCTGAGCATTTTTAAAAAAGGTTCAAGTTTCCGTCACAAATTGATTGTCGGCCGTACCTTTTCGTTAATCACATAGCACAGCCTCCTCACCAAATTCTCCATAAAAATCTTCTGTATTTCTAGACAAATGCCCTTGAGTGTGATATGTGAATTATAACATGAAATCAAAATGATAACTGAATTCACACCCTGAAAAAAGAGTCCGAACTGAGACTACTGTTTGCCGCAGGGTCTTACAGAAAAAATTCTCTCGCAAAAAGATAAAATTGAAGGGGAACGAAAACAGGTCACTGTCTTGTTTTGTGATTTGGTAGGGTTTACCTCAATGAGCGAAAAGCTAGGTCCAGAGTACTCTTATTCAACCATGGATCAGGTACTAGAAATCCTCATTCACAAGGTTCACGACTACGGAGGAACCGTCAATCAGCTCTTAGGAGACGGGTTAAGGTACTTGTCTTTTCAAATTATTCCCTTAAGGTAAATATTCAAATTTTATCTAACGATATTAAGAGCGCAAATTTGTCATAACAAAATGCTGATAAAATAAAATCAGAAGTTTTAATACCTCTTTTTTTAACAAATTATTTCTTGAGCAAATTCATCTTGGATGTGTATTATCTGGAAAGAAGTATTGCCAATAAAGGTGATTCCTACGTTTCTAAATATGTAAAAAAAGCCTTAAAATCTGGAAAAGGAGCAATAAAAATTACAAAACAAGCTGCATGTGATCGCGTCGATGTATATAAATTAATGGGTGTCTACTACTGGCTAGTAAACAAACAGAAGAAAGCCTATAAGTGGTGGGACAAGTCCATAAAGGAAGGAGATAGGATCGGTGCAAGGCTTGAGCTTTCCAGGACATATTTTGAGGTGGGGAAACGCTTGTTTGAACCCAAAAGCAAGCACCAGAAACTCAACGGCATTACTGCAGAAGAATACCTGGAGAAAGCCAGAGTCCTGTTTGAGGAGATGGATCTGCAATGGGATTTGGAGCAACTGGAGAAGGTGAAAAGAGGTGAACAGGTACCGATAGTTTAACTGAGAAAAGGCAATAAAATGAAATGTCCAAAATGCCAATCAGAAAATCGTGAGGGAGTTACGTTCTGCGAGGAATGTGGATCTAAGATAGAACTCCAATGCCCAAACTGTGGAAATCTCATACCAGCAGGAAAGAAATTCTGCGGAAACTGCGGCCACAACCTAAGCGAACCTACCACACCCACCCATAAAGAACTCACCTATGAAGAGAAACTGGCGAGGATCCAGAAATACCTGCCGAAAGACCTTACAGAGAAAATCCTGTCCCAGCGAGGGAAAATCGAAGGAGAGCGTAAGCAGGTGACAGTCATGTTCTGTGATCTGGAGGGATTCACTCCGCTTGTGGAAAAAATTGGTGCTGATGAAGCATACACCATCATGGACCAGGTGTATGAACTTTTGATCCACGCTGTGCATGATTACGAAGGTACCGTCAACGAGATGACCGGTGACGGTATTATGGCTTTGTTCGGTGCACCTATCGCTTTGGAAGATGCACCCCAACGGGCAATTCGATCAGCTCTGGCCATTCATCGGGAGATGGCAAGGTTCAATGACCACTTAAAACAGGAGAAGAAAGAGTTTCTATTCCTTAGAATGCGAATCGGAATTCACAGCGGTCCGGTGGTGGTGGGCACCCTGGGCAATGATCTGCGGGTGGAATTCAAAGCCGTGGGGGATACTGTCAATCTGGCCTCTCGTATGGAGCATCTGGCTGAACCGGGTGCTACCTATATCACTGAAGATACATTTAAACTCATTGAGGGTCTGTTTCGTTTTGAGGCCCTGGGCGCAAAAGAGATTAAAGGCAAAGAGGAACTGATCAATGTTTATCAGGTGATCACCACCAGTTCCCGGCGTACCCGTTTTGATGTTTCTGCTGAACGAGGTCTTACTGCTTTAGTAGGCAGAGAAAGGGAACTTGAGATTCTGCTGGATGGTTTTGAAATGGTCAAATCAGGACGGGGCCAGGCATTTTCTGTTGTTGCAGAGGCGGGAGCCGGGAAATCACGACTCCTTTATGAATTCAGGAAAGCTGTTGCTAGTGAGGAAGTAACCATACTGGAGGGAAAGTGCCTATCCTTTGCCAGAAATGTGGCGTATCGTCCTATCAATGATATCCTAAAAGCCAATTTCAGAATTGAAGATGATGATGAAGACGGGGTCATCCAGGAAAAAATAGTCAATGGTCTTCAATTAATAAAAGCGGAAGAAGCATCCACTCTGCCGTACCTGGCGGATCTTCTGGCAGTGAAAGAAAGCGGTCTCGATCAACTCAAGATAACGCCTGCACTGAAAAAGGATCGTATTGTTGAATCGCTGCAGAGAATTGTGATTAAAGGGGCCGAGTTGAGACCTTTGATTATGATTTTTGAGGACCTGCACTGGGTAGACAGTGCCACAGAAAACCTGCTGAAAGAAATTCTGGAAACCATTCCCGGTTCCAAGGTGTTGCTCCTGTTTTCTTACCGTCCCGAATATGTGCACACCTGGGGTGGGAAATCTTATCACAGCCAGATCACCCTCAACCGCCTCTCCAATCGGGAAAGCCTGTCCATGCTGTATCATCTGCTTGATTCGAAAGATATCGAAAGAAGTCTGGAAGAACTGGTTCTTTCCAAAACAGAAGGAATCCCCTTCTACCTGGAAGAGTTTGTCAGATCTTTAAAGGACTTGAAGATTATTGAAAAAAGAGAGAAATACTGCCTGATCGAAGACATTTTTGATCTGGCCATTCCTTCATCGATCCAGGATGTGATCATGGCCAGGGTCGATGCCTTACCTAAGAATTCCAGAGAACTGCTTCAGACAGGATCGGTGATTGAAAGAGAATTCAGCTTTAAGCTGATTAAAAAGGTCACGGATCAGACCGAAAATGATCTGCTTTCTAACCTGTCCATCTTAAAAGACTCAGAACTGATTTACGAGAGAGGCTTATACCCGGATACTACCTACATATTCAAGCATGCCATTGCCCGTGAGGTTGTTTATGACTCGATCCTGAGCAAGAGAAGAAAGACATTACACAATACAATTGGAAACGCCATTGAGGAAGTCAACCAGGAAAAAATCGAAGAGCATTTTGAGATCCTGGCTGAGCATTACCTGACGGGTGAAAACTTTGAAAAAGGAGCGGAATGCGCCAAACTTGCAGCAAGAAAAGCAGCTAAATCCGTTTTTTGGCGAAATGCTGCAGAATACACCCAGAAACGTGTTAATTGTCTAGAGAAAATGCCGCAGACGGATGTGATCAGGAGAGAAATAATCAGTGCCAATGCCAGACAGGCACGATTATATTCATATCTTGGCTATTATTCCGAGGCAAAAGAAGCGGTTGCGCCAATCATTGATCAAGCGGAGGAACTGAATCTTCGACAACATCTTCCAGATATTTATTGTGCTTTTGGCCAATATTATTGCGTGAATGCAGAGGATTTTGAAGAGGGTTTTCAATATTTTGAAAAAGGACTGCGGATAGCTGAAGAGGAAGGAAATCTTCTTAGCTTTACCAATATCAGCTTCTATTTTGCGGCAGTTTTAGCACTTTTGTCAGTAGAATTTGAAAAATCCTTGGTCTATTTTAACAGAGCCTTGGAACTGGCTGAAACTAGAAATTCTATTTCGGAGCTATTACGAATAAACGCTTCCATGAGCAATTTTTTATATATAAACCAGGGAAGGATAGACCATGCTTATCAGATGAGCAAAGAAGCCTTAACCCTGGCTTTGGATCAAGATGATCAGACAAAAGAGATCGTTTACAGTGCCTATGGGATTGCCTGTTTACATAAAGGGTTGTTCGATGATGCGGAAGCATATCTGAAAAAGGGGATAGTTCTTTGTCAAAAGTCGGGTGATCAGAATTGGGTAGTACCTTCGTCTTTAGCTCTTGTGGAAATATATTTGATAAAGAGGGAATACAAGAAAGCACAAACTGTTTTTGAGCAGTCAATTCTACCATCCAAGCACATGGAACTGCCCACTACGTTGTTATACAGCGAAATAAGCCTGGTAAGATGCAGAATCCTGAACGGTCAGGATATAGATATCAGAGAGATATTGGATCGCTTTAATAGAATCAAATTTGCAGTTCATAAAAGCCGGGCATCGAATCTTATCAGCGAAATTTTCCTGAACATTGACGATCAGCACATGTCGGAAGCGGGAGAGTGGATAAGCAAGGCCATTGAAATAAACACTCAAAACGGCACCCGATTTTATCTGGGGCAAAGTCATCACCTTTATTCCGAATTCTACCAAAAACAGGACAATCTCCCTCAAGCACGTGAACAGGTGAACAAGGCCATCGACATCATGAAAGAATGCGGTGCTGACGGTTGGGTGGAGAGATATGAGAAGGAGTTGGCTGATTTGTTGTAAGTTGCATTTTCTATCAGTTAGATGTTCGTCCCAAATATACTGAAAACCTGTCCCCCAAAAGAAATCAATTTCCCCATTTTGGCCCTTTAATGGTCTGCCCTCCAAGGAACTCCACAAATAAGTAAGGTAGGCATCATC
>JABGPJ010000076.1 GCA_018645005.1 Deltaproteobacteria bacterium
CGTCCGCAAACGATCTTTTGGAAGAACGTGTTCGAGCGCGGACACAGGAACTGGCTGAACTGAACCGCACTTATGAAAGGTTCGTGCCGCGGGAATTCATTAGCCTGCTGAACAAAGAAAGCATCCGGGAAATCCGACTGGGAGATCAGATCAAGCAGCAGATGACGGTGATGTTTGCTGATATTCGCGGTTGGACAACGCTTTCCGAGACCATGTCGCCCCAGGACAACTTCAACTTTATCAACGGGTATCTGCGGCGTGTAAGTCCGGTGATTGAGAAGCATCATGGCTTCATTGACCAGTATTACGGGGATGGTGTCATGGCCCTGTTTCCCGATAGTCCCGATGATGCGGTAATGGCGGCCATCGCCATGCACGGGGTGGTGGATGAATATAATGAAGAACGGAAATCCTACGGCCTTCTGCCCATGGGCATCGGCGTGGGTCTTCATTTGGGCGACCTGATGCTCGGTATCATCGGGAGCGAAGATCGTATGCAGGGCGCGGTGGTGTCGGATGATGTCAATCTGGCGGCACGGCTGGAAGGATTGACCCGGGTTTACGGCTCTTCGGTTACTCTCAGTGAACTGACTTTCTCCCAACTGAAAGATCCGGACCTTTATATGCACCGTTTTGTGGACAAGGTTTCCGTCAAAGGCAAGAAACAACCGGTTTCCGTGTATGAGGTTTATGATGGGGATGCTCAGGAAGTGGCGGTGCTGAAGGAGGAGACCAAGGCAGAGTTCGAAGCGGGTTTACAGCTTTACTATGGCAGAACGTTTTCCGAAGCCAGCGTCAAATTCAGCCAGGTGCTGCAAAAGAACCCGGAAGACAAGGCCGCTCGCATTTATCTCGAACGTTGCGCCCTCTATATGGTGAAAGGTGTTCCTGAGGACTGGACCGGAGTGGAAACTTTGACCCAAAAATAGTTTAGGGAACTGGAAGAAAATAATATACGCATATCGTGCAGAGCTTTTGTTCGTCATCAAGGCGTGATAACAGGTGCATAGTGAGCTATGTGCCTGTTGTCACAACGTAGAAGACGGGCAAAAGGGCAAACAGAATGCGTAGATTATTTTTTGGAAGTTCCCTTACGCTTTTGCCTACAGGGTTTGCGTTATTTTTATGATCAAGGGGTACGATGTTTGTGATCGAAAAAAATATCTCACCGTGACCTGAGAGACCCAAACACAATTGTGGAATACAAAGTATATTGCAGGGTTTTAAACTCATAACTCACTGGTAATATTGTATTGTCAAGATAACACAACCTATTGAGGTAATGAGATTCCATCTGTATTCTTGAGCTTTCAGTGACTCCCACCGCTTAAGAATAGGATAATTATAATTGAGACGCAGCCTTAAAGTTTTGGGGTTTGGAATGGTCAGAATTATTTGATCATCGCTAAGGATCTTCGAGCGATCAGCGATTATTCGTACAATAAACGCTCTTATTTACAATCAACTAAAAGTAAAAAAAATTAACATATCATTCGATGATAATTAACTTAACATTAAAATAATTTAGATTGAGGTATTTATGAATATGAACAAAGATACAATCCAAGTAGGAAAGACTCTAAAACTTTATACAAAGCTATGCGTGCGAGGAATACCACAACAGCCACCGGAACAAACATCATGCTCACAGCGGGCCGTGTCAGGGCCATAGAAAAACCCAGGGCCATACCCATGTGCCGATTCTCGGTGCAGACGGAAAGGCATGGCGGACCGGGTGCAGTTGCGCGGTTTAATTCAACTATCACCAATAAACAGGAGGAAATTCATGTCAGACGCAAGAAAGATTCAACTCATATTAACCCGCCAACCCACCCTGGAAGGTGCCGGGGTCCACTTGAACCGGGTATTCGGATACTATGAAGCCTCGACATTTGATCCTTTTCTGATGCTGGACGATTTCCGGTCCGATACGCCCGAGCATTATCTAAAAGGGTTCCCCTGGCATCCCCACCGGGGTATTGAAACCATCACCTATGTCTTGAAAGGCGATGTGGAACACGGGGACAGCCTGGGCAATAAAGGCGTCATCTCCTCCGGGGATGTGCAGTGGATGACGGCAGGCAGTGGTATTGTTCACCAGGAAATGCCCAAGGGCGATGCCAACGGATCCATGCACGGCTTTCAGCTGTGAGCTAATCTACCGGCATCCCAGAAAATGATGTCACCGAGATACCGTGACATTACAGCGGACAAGGTTCCTGAGGTTCAAATCCAGAACGGTGTCCGCATCAAGATCATTGCGGGAAATATTATCGGTAAGAAAGGACCCATGGATGACATTGTTATTGATCCTCAATTTTTGGACTGTACCGTGCCCGCAGAGCAGGCATTTACTCATGGAGTTGATCCCTCTTATACGGCCTTTATTTATGTGATTGGCGGCAAAGGAGCAACAGACGGCAAGGCCATAGGAAACGGCAACTTGATTCTTTATGAAAAAGGAGATCATCTAACCGTAACAGCCTCTGATAAGCCCCTGAGGTTCCTGCTGCTCACAGGCAAACCATTGCACGAGCCGGTGGCATGGAAAGGCCCCATTGTCATGAACACCCAAGAGGAGTTAGAAACTGCCTTTCAAGAGTATAAGGACGGTACATTTATAAAAGCAGAATAATACGAAAAAGGAGCCAAACATGAAAGACCTTAACGCATACAAGGAATTATCTCCTATAGAACTCTATCAATGGATTGAAGAAAAACAAACCTTTACCCTTATTGATACTTTGAAATCTGATAGTTTTGCCAGACGTCATCTTAAGACTGCTGTCAATGCCTGTGTTTTCGAAGTGACATTCGTTGATCAAGTCAACGAAATAACGAATGATAACAATTCTGTGATTGTGCTTTACGGAGCCAGCAAAAGATCTTTTGACGCGGTCACTGCAGCTGAGAAGCTTGCGCAAAATGGATACAGGGCCATTTATGTATTAAAGGGCGGTATTGAAGCCTGGTTGTCCGAAGATTTCTCTTTAGAGGGAGAGGCTGTTAATGAACCATACGATTCTCAAACCTTACTGAAACTTGAAGATGGATCATATCAAGCTGATACTGATCAGAGCATTATCGAATGGAGGGGAAGAAATCCAAATACCACCCACTTTGGAACCGTTGGAATCGCCAGTGGAGACCTAACGGTTAAAAATGGAATTATCACCGGTATGTTTGACATCAACATGGATTCTATCGTAAATATAAGTCTTGAAGGAGATGAATTGCAGCCAGTATTGCTTGCTCACCTTAAATCTGAAGATTTTTTCCTGACCAAACTTTTTCCAATAGCCAGATTTGAAATCGATGAGGCTGTACCTGTTAAAGAACCTTTCTTAAGTTGCCCAAACTATCAAATAATTGGAAATTTGGAGTTGAGGGGAATTAAAGCTAAACAAAATTTCATGGCTACTATCACAAAAACACCTGAAGAGAACCTAATGGCTGAGGCACATTTTGACATTGATCGGACAAAATGGGGTGCCATTTATGGATCAGCCCGATTTTTTGAATATCTTGGAATGCATATGGTTTTTGATTTGATCAGTATTCAAATACGAATTATCACAAAAAAACCGGATAGATATAGTTCGATCAATAAACCATCCGTTTGATATCCCTTGCAAAACATGAACAATACATCTGGCAGCTTTGCGAAATCTGGTCGAATGTGGTACGCAAGGATCATGCACGTTACCCTTCTGTCGCGATTGGATGAGCTAAAAACTGACCCACCACCCTACCCAAGTTCGCTGTCCCCAACCACATTTCCCAATATTGTCGGCCCATACGTCTTGTTTTTGACATGTATGGCGGTTTCAGATATTTTCAATGTATCTTTGCTACAAAACGACGTCGGGTAATTTCACAGAGTAAACACTATGGCAGTCGAGACCGAAGATCAACGATGATAAATTTCTTGACCATCGGAACTATATTAGGCTTATCCGCAGGTTTTGCCCCCGGTCCACTCTTGGCTCTTGTGATTTCTGAAACTCTTCAACATGATATTAAATCCGGTGTAAAAGTTGCTATGGCTCCAATTATCACCGATTTACCAATAATAATTTTAACTTTATTCATTCTGGAAAAGTTATCCAATTTCCATAACATATTAGGGATAATTTCACTGACAGGCGGTTTCGTTGTTTTATTTATGGGCTACGAAAGTATACGTACGAAAGGAGTTGAGCTAAATCTTCAAAAGACAAAGCCTAAATCGTTAACAAAAGGGATATTAGTAAATGCTCTAAGCCCGCACCCCTACTTATTTTGGCTTAGTGTTGGCGCTCCAAACATGACCAAGGCAATGAACCAAAGCATAATTGCAGCTTTGGCTTTTATTTGTACTTTTTATGCGTCGTTGGTAGGCTCAAAAATTCTATTGGCGCTATTGGTTGGCAAATCAAAATCTTTTTTAGTTGGCAATGTGTACATATACACAATGCGTTTCCTCGGCTTGGTATTATGTGCTTTAGCATTTGTTCTTTTTCGTGACGGCCTAAAACTTTTAGGAATAATATAAGGTCTAATAATGCAGATGCAGCCGAAGCGTAAACTAGTTGTGATAGCTGGAATTTTTGAAAAGCTACCAGGCCTTAGCCGGGTAAAGAATACAGATCATGGAGCTGCTCTCTTTTTATGAAGGCCTTCCGAAAAAAGTGAACAATTGATCTGGCAGCTTTGCGAAATCTCGGGGAATGTGCAAAGCTACATTAATGCATGAACACTTCGTAAGCGCCAAAATAACCGCTTCTTTTCCCCGCCTGCGAGGCGTGTCATAA
>JABGPJ010000032.1 GCA_018645005.1 Deltaproteobacteria bacterium
ACCCGTCTCTGCGCATAAGGATTCAAAGATTTTCTAAGTTTGCTGCACGAAAAACCGCCAAACTCGCTCGTACCTCACTCAAACAAGGCTTATTTTCGCTACGCTAAACTAAGAAAATCTAATAAATCCTTATAAGTTCGATCCGTGTTTCATCATTCAGCTTTCTGCAAAAACCTAACCGGACATTGCTGAATAAATATGAACTAAACGAGAGTACAACAATTTCAGTTATTAGGGTTGGCTCAAAAATTACTTGGCGTTTTGTCTGCAAAATGTCCAGTCTTTATGGGACTTTTGCGGACAGATTATGCCAAGTTATTTTTGTACGATCCCTTAGTCTGGAAAATTGCTTTCCAAGGGGATATCAATTGAAAATGTACTCCCTTTATTTTTTTCACTCTCCATTCGAACTCGTCCATTCATAGCCTTGAGAGACTCCCAGACAGCATCAAGGCCAACTCCTCTGCCTGAAGTGCTTGTAACCTTCTCACTTGAAGAAAACCCGGGCAGAAATAGAATCTTCCAGATTTCATTGGTTGAAATGTACTCCTGGACTGTTTCCTGTGATAATTTGGAATTGCTCTGAGCGATTCGAATAATCTTCTCATCATCAATTCCAGCCCCATCATCACTTATTGTTAAGAAGAGTCTGTCATTTTCCTTATAAACACCGGCATCTATGTTTCCCACTGCGTTTTTGCGCAGTTTTTGTCTCTCTGACGGCAATTCAATCCCATGATCAATACAATTCCGATAGAGGTGGCCCAGTTCCACATTTAGAACATGTATGATTGATTCTTGTAATCTTAGATCGCTCTCTACTTCTATACGAAAATCAATTTGTTTGCCACTCCTTTCAGATAGTGTTTCAATATCTTTACGCCAATTATCAAAGATCTTTTCGGCCGGTAGCAGGAGTTTATTAAATATAATCCGTTTAGTCTCACCATGGGCCTCTCTTATAGCGGAATCGCACAGTAGGCCAAATTCCTCCTTTGTGAAATTAATTCCTTGAAGGAGATTAATAATATCTGAACCAAGGTTGTTCTTCAGTGATACGGCATAAGACAGTTCTTTTTTAAATTCGGCGATTAATCCCACGAATTTTTTACCGTCGAAATGGCCATCAGATTTTCCCAGATATTGCGCTTCATCTTCCAGGTTATGTATAACCGTTTTGAGACCACTAAGCCCCTGCTGCCCGGAAATCCCTTTTGAACTATGTAACGATCGCATGACTGCCCCTAACGTATCATTCTCAGGAGGCACGTTACTATTGACGTAGTTGTTGTAAAGCGAATCGACCTGGTCCAGAGTCTCCTGAATATCGTCAAGCATCGATAAATAACTGCCAATATTAGCCTGCATGACGTTCAGGACTTGTCTTTCCATTTTTTCTTTTTCCTCCAGATTCCTTTCCAGAGTAATATCTTCCATTCGAACAAATACGTACGAAACATTGCCATCAATATCCTGAACAAATGAATATTTTAGCTGAAGCATTCGATTGTTGATTTTTACATCTTTGGGCAACAAGCTGATAATCATTTCGGGATCAATTTTATTGCCACTGAAAAGCAATTGCAGGGCTTGGTAGTACTTTCTCAATGCCTGTCTATCATTACCAAGAATTACATCAGCAAACGGCATACCAGACAAATTCTTCTTTTCCAGATACTTTTCAGCCAAATCATTATAGTTTTGTCCGATTTCACCCGCCTGGTTGATAGAAAGAGACCCCACTCCCGTGAGTTCCAGTATTTCGCTGATGAGACGTCGCTGTTCCTGAATGTTTGTCTTTTCATTCTTACTGCTGCATAATTCCTGGTTTAAATCCTTTACTATTTCCGTTAGCACTGTTTCAAGCAATCCGGGTATTTTTCTAACAGCCGCAACAAAGCTTTCTCTGGATACAAACCAGGCATTACAATCTGTCGTAGAAGTTAAAGTAAAGGATGACCTATCTTCGCCAGTAAAACAGGCCTTCTCTCCGAATAACCCGTTTCTTGCTTGGTCCGGTACGTATCGATTCATTTCAGAAACGATGACATCCTCAGTTAATAGATAGACGCCACTTAGCTCTTCATATTGTTTAATAAATGATTCTCCCGCCTTTAGTTGGACCTCTTTGACCTGTTTCGCCAGCAACAACAGGTTGTTTTCCGTTTGATTCTGAAACAGTTCGATACGCCTTAAGCTTTGGGCGATATGCTTAAGCTTTTTGTTGTGATCTTCATTAATCTCTTCTTCATCCAATATATCGATTTGATCTTTGAAAAACTCTGACATTTACACGACTCCTTTATTCTGATAACCGCTTCCATATCTTTTCGAATTTATGCCTGCTGCAAACAGGGGATGGATTCAAAACATCCAGCCCCATTCGCAGTGAGTGAATAGGAAAGGGAGAGTTAAAAACCGGTTCTTTCCTATCAGACCGTATGAATGCTATCAGAACTGTAAAATGATATCAAAACGAATATTTGGGATTTGTCGCGAAAATAAAAGTTGTTGTCGTGAACGTGGGAAATGAAACATGGATAATCCGGCAATTATCCATGTTCATGCTTTGAACGGGGTGAGAATATTTGTCGCTAAAAACTTTTCCTCCTGTCGCGAATATTGCCTCCTCTGTCGGGCAGCGGCCTCAATCACCAGGAGGTTGTGAACGCGTTGTCCTTTTTTCAGCGCGTCAGCTTCGCACCCAGTTTTTCAGCCTTTTTCAGTAGTTCCTTATCATCGCTGATATCACCTGCATGCAGGGCACTGCCATAGACAAAGCCTTTGATGTCTGCTCCCACATATCGAAAGCAGTCCTGAAAGGTCCGGATGATATTTATGCCACCTGAAGCGTAGGGGTCCGTATCACCATAGGAAATGACGACACCCACTTTCTTTTTGAACGGATTCTCACCATACGCTGCCAGCGCAAAGCATCTGTCCAGCCAGAGTTTAGTCTGTGTGGACATATTAAACCAATGCACTGGTGTAGCGATCAACCAGGCATCAGCCGCAATCAGTTTAGGGAAGATTGTCTGCATGTCATCCTTGATCACGCAACCCTTGGTATCCTTTTTCTGACAATTCCAGCAAGCCTGGCAGGGCTTGATATCCATCCCGTGAATGAACAGGGACTCCACTTCTGCTCCCGCCTCCTCAGCCCCTTTCCGGGCTGCCGCTGCCAGAATATTACTGTTTCCTTTTTTTCTCGGACTACCTTGCAAAACCAGTAGTTTCTTCGCCTGCGTCTCTTCCATGATTGATTCCTTTTTTTAATGTTATAATGTGACGACTCTCCTCTCACTTTTTCAACGCCATCAACGCCAGGGTGGTGTCCAGCATCCGGTTAGAGAATCCCCATTCGTTATCGAACCATGTCAGGACCTTGACCAGACGGGTGCCGCTGACACGTGTTTGATTCCCGTCCACAATTCCGGAGCGGGGATCATGGTTGTAATCACAGGAGACGAGTTCCTCATCGGAAAACCCCAGAACATCTAGCAAATTGGTCTCCGCAGCCTTTTTCAGGATGCGGTTGACCCTCTCAGTATTAGTATCTTTTTCAACCATCACATTCAGATCCATTAAAGAGACGTTGGTTGTCGGCACACGGATGGCCAGGGTTTCAAACCGTCCTTCAAATGCTGGCATAACCCGTCCAATTCCCTTGTTCAACTCCGTACTGACCGGAATTATCGACTGCAATGCAGACCGGGTCTTTCTCAGGTCGCGATTGTAGGCATCAATGACTGGTTGATCATGCATCGCGGAATGAATTGTCGTGGTATTACCCTTGATAATACCCAGCTCCTGATCCAGAGTTTTGACAACCGGGATAATACAGTTGGTGGTGCAGGATGCGTTTGAAATAATCGTATGTTCAGGCCGTAGTTCATGGTGATTGACCCCATAGACAACCGTCGCATCTACATCTTCATCGGCCGGCTGCGAAAAGACCAGGTTTTTCGCACCCGCTTTGAGGTGTTTTTCTGCAGTCCCGCGATCCGTATAGGATCCCGTACACTCCAAAACGACATCCACGCCCAGGGCTTTCCAGGGAAGCAGCTCGGGATTTTTCTCCTTGAAAACCGCTATCTGGTCCTCGCCAATTTCCAGGACGCCATCCTTTCCTTCGACTCGTTGCTGAAACCGTCCGTGGGTTGAGTCATAACGGGTCAGATGGACCACAGTCTCAAGATCCGCAAGTTCATTGATGGCAACTACCTGCATTTTCTCATAAAAAGAGGCAGATTCAAACAGCGCGCGGACAATACATCGCCCAATACGGCCATATCCATTAATTGCCAGTTTGATTTTCTCAGTCATTCATCACTCGAATTGTTGTTTTACATCAGGCCTGTTCAACTCCTGAACACCCTTGATAGTCTTCTCTCTAAATATTAAAATAGTCAGGATTCTGTGATAAAGCAATACAATTCAAATCCTAAAATTGGCTTTACTCAGATTTAACAGCCCAAATTTTACGATCCATCTTCAATTCAGGAAAACAATGCAAAGCGTTAAGTTGCACTTGACACTTTTGACCACTTCCCACTAATGTAACCTTGGTAGAATTGTTTTCAAGACTGACATCGCTGCAGCCCCACTCGGATTAAGGGTCGGCTCAACAATTAACTCACATTCTGTTTGCAAAATGTCCAGTGTTTTTAGGACTTTTGCAAAT
>JABGPJ010000157.1 GCA_018645005.1 Deltaproteobacteria bacterium
TTAGGTATTAGCGATTGGCTTTTAGAAAGAACTTAACGTAATTTCAATATGTAAGAAGCTAATACCTAATTGCTAAACGCTAAGACCCAAAATTTTAGACTGAGGTTAAAAAGTATCACTATTAAAAATCGTCTAAAAAAATCGAGTTTTCGTTCAGGCCTAAATAGGAGTTTTGAAGTGACAAATGCCGACTTAACTTTTCAGAGATGAGATTCCGGGTTTTGCTAAAAAACGTGACCTGTGGTAACGATTGAAAAAGCTGATTTTTGAATCCCTTTTAATAAGAGGAAAATGAATTTCAGAGAACGTGTAAAAATGGCGCTTACGTGTCAGAAACCGGACCGAATACCCAAAGCCCTGGGTTTTTTCCCTCAGGATCTGGATATGTTTGAACTTTCTGATCCTGAGGGGCATTTTGCACTGGATGTGCGTTTTGCCGAATTCAAGTCTCCTGCCGGCCAGAGCAAGTTTCTGCAATATCTTGACCGACTCCCGACCGATGTACATATAGGAAGTACGGCACAACTTCAAACATATTTCGAATGGAATTATCATCCCGAAGCAGATGCTGAAGGGCCTCTTGGTTCCATTCGATCACTGGCCGAACTCAGCGAGTATGTCCTTCCCGATTTGACGCATCCCGGCCGATACCAGGGGTTGAAGAAACAGGTTTCCCAATGGCATGCGCAGGGGCTGGCTGTGGCCGGTTCTCCGCCTCATCTTGGTGGCGTGTTGTTTGAAATTGCTGTTCGCCTGCGGGGATTTGAGCGAATTCTACTGGATATGGTTTTACAGAAAGAGTTGGTTCATTTTTTTTTAGACCAGTTGACCTCAATTCTGCTTCATAACGCATTGATTCTCGCTCGAAGCGGGGTGGATGTTCTTATTCTGGACGACGATGTCGCTTCTCCGACACAATTGATGATCAGTCCGTCGATGTGGCGCGAGTTTTTCAAATCCAGGATGGCGAAGGTGATCAGGCTGGCCAGGGAGGAATCGCCCGAGTTGCTGGTCTTTTACCATTGTGACGGAAATTTCACCGAACTGATTCCCGACCTGATAGAAATCGGTGTTAATGTGATCAACCCGGTGCAGCCGGATTGTATGAACGCCCAAATCATAAAAAAGGAGTTCGGTGATCGAATTGCCATGTGGGGAACCGTGGGAACCGCTTCGCTCTGGACAGATGGGACACCGGATCAAATTCGTGAGGAAGTGCATACCCGAATTAAGACACTGGGGCCCGAAGGTTTACTTTTAGCGCCCGCCTACGACCTCGATTATGTTCCTGCCGAAAACATCATTGCATTTATTGAAGCCGTAGACAAATGGGGAGGGATTACTTCTCCAAATTGGAAATAATCTTTAGACCATTTCAGTGATAACTCTGCCAGCAAAACTCCCGTAAAATCAGGAAATTCCCCTTCACTAAATTACCCCCACTACCTTTTATATCCACCCTCTTAACCTGTAGTAACTCTTAAGTTTTATTGCTATTTTCCTGTTTATTAAGATCTTGGCTGTAATAAAATCCTGTCCCGCTCGTTCACAGGAGTGCGTTGTTCCTGCAGCATTAAAAAAAGAGGATTTTTTAAAACTTCAGCAACTCACTCCCGTGAGTAAATTTCATGAGGAAATCTGGCTTTATTCTCTTTTTGATGATCCCCGCGTCATGCTGCTGGATTCGCCTGTGCCTTTGCTTGAAGTGATTATTCCTGTGCATGGGATAAAATCAAAGAAGCTTGAAGTAATCTTACAGTATTGGATAGAAGGCAAAAGCATGTCTGAGGAACTCTCCCGGCTCAACAGACAAATTTTAGTGCAGACGATAATTGAGCTTGGTGGAGGCTGTCTGACAATCCTGACTGTATTCATGTTGGCTTACAGGCAGTTAAAAACTGCCAGCAATTCCCTTTTTGACGAAATAGAACAGCGAAAAATAATAGAGAAAGAGTTGAAACGATTTCGCCTTGTTTTAGATCAGGTGGTTGAAGCGATATTCATTACAGACATAAAAACAGGTCAATTTATTGATGTTAATGATGCAGCTTGCAAGCAACTTGGATACGATTGAGAAGAATCAAGGCGAAGGTCTTGATCAGAAAGCCCAATTCCAGTCAGTACGTCGAAAAGACCGGGAAAGTTATGTATTGGTCTGACACAGAACACATAATCTGTAGATCAGATTTTGTTGTCGGGAACAATACAGCAACTACTTTTGAGATCTGGTTTTCAAAAACATTATCCCGATACATCCACCCATCAGGATTATGATCTGAACAAGCAAGATCATCTGAATGGTATATTTGTGGGCTAGGGCCGCTGGACAAGCATCAAAGTTGTCCAAAGTACAATCACTGAGGGGTTGTCGATATATTCCCATTAATCGCATGGCATTTCCGGCCATGGGAGGTTGGATGCCAGCTGTTTTCAGTATATAGGTATGAGGAAGTTCTTCCCACTGAGGAGCTTGAATTTCGAAGGGAAACAGCTTTTCATCATCCAATTTTTTCTGCAATACATCACTTACCCTTCCGACTTTTTCCCAGGAAGTCACCTGAGGAATACTCGTAGCCAGGTACTTGCCTTCATAGAGCAATCCTTCTAATGCCCATCGGGTGGGTGTCATATTTGATAGCCAGTAGGACACCTTTCCCATATCTTTCAAATGAATAACGCTACCCCCGAACAGTATCATAAAAACCAGGAACAGAGGTAACGCATTAACAGCGGCCTGCTGGGAAGAGAAGATCGCAGAGAGTGTCATACCAATACTGATACCCACCAGACTGGTCAGATAAATAATCATTAAGACCTGGAAGAACCCAAAACCGAATATCTGTAGTGGGAGAAGCAAATAAAGAACAATGGCGAAAATCAAGATCTGTATAAAAATAAAAATGGCATTGGCGAAAAATATCGATAACACGTATGAAAAAATACCCAACTGATATCGATATTCTCTAAAGAATATTGGGAGTTCAGCATTGATAGAACGGATACTCATGGTAGCACCTAACCAGACCGGTACGATGCTCAATAGGGTAAGCAAACCGCTTTCCACTGCGACGTAGGCTATTCTTAACACTAATGCCAGCAGGACTGCTTGTAGAGCTCGAGAGAAAAGCGATTGCTTGTCTCGGGTCTGGCGTCTGAACAACCGTTTTGTAAAAACCATAAACTGTTCAAGTGGCCCTTTCGCCGATGTTGGGCTCATTGATGTTCGATTTTCACCGATCCGTTTCTCCGTGATGACCGGTTTCCCATTGTCTGATCGCGCATCTTCGTTAACTCTGATTTGATTCAATTTCAAGCGTGTCAGAGTGTATTTGCGGTAGGTGTCGTTCTCGATTTGGCGGTATTTCTTGACCCAGTAGGAAGAAGTCTGTTGTTTCAATAAATCAAAAATCTCTTGGGGAGAATCGACCTGGAAGTAGTATTTGGCCTCTGCAGCTGGGCCATAATAAGCGATTTCCCCTTGCTCTGTTAAGATCAGGGCTAAATCCAACATGGCCATTGTCGCCTCATACAGACTATGGGAAACCATTAAGACCAATAGTCCTTGAGATGCTAAATTCCTTAATAGTTGGAGGATATGACGTTCGGTGGAAGGGTCCAGACCGGAGGTCGGTTCATCCAACATGAGCAGATAGATGTTTTCCGATAAAAGCTCCAGGGCAAGGTTAACCCGTTTCCTTTGTCCTCCACTGATGCCTTTCTGTTGTTCATCACCCACGATAACATTGGCCGCTTTTTCTAGATCGAGCTGTTTAATCGTTTGCTCAATCAGTTGCTTTACTCTATCTGAGTCTCTCTCTATCCCTCTTAACGAGATAGAATAATGCAGTGTTTCATAAATTGTCAGATCGCGATGAAGGATATCGTCTTGTGGGACAAATCCGACTTCATAAAAATGATCGTTGTAGTATTCCCGGAATGAAATGCCATCAATCCAAACGTTCCCTCTTGTTTCATAACGGTTCAACAGCGAAAGCAGAAGAGTCGACTTTCCTGAACCGGTCGGACCGAATATGCCAACATATTCTCCGGTTCGAAATCCAGCACAGAGATCCTGCAGTATTTTTTTCTTTTTTGATGAAAATGGATTCCAGCCTACCTTGTCCGGCACGAAGACTTCATATTCGTGTAGTGTTAAATAGTGCTCTGGTGATTCTTCGAAGAAAATAAGACGGGTTTTTGAAAATAAAAAAACACGAAAGTTGCGCAGAGTGAATTCGATGAAAGCATCTTTGCCTCGATAGGTCTGATATTTCTTCCCTTTCACATAAAAAAAGAGCTGACCGCTGGCGCTGATATTAAAGGTATCCCCATCCAATTCGATACGAATACGTTGCCGCGGTTGCACAAGAGACGGGACCACCAGATCATTTTCTTCAGTAGCGCCGATGCTGATGACATTCTTTTCACGAAAGCCTTGCTTTTGAGACGCCAGGCAAATGTTTCCCCGCCCTTTTACCAATTCCGTGAAGAGAGCAATTTCCTCATCGTTAATATCTGCTTGATTACTCATTAATTCTCGTAAAACATCGATCAACATATTCCGCTGGTCTGGGTCGGCCACCAGGAAAAACTCCTGTAAAAGATCTGACTTGGGCATGGAATCTTCAAAACTGATACTTTGACGTATCAATTCTTGCAGAATAACTTC
>JABGPJ010000147.1 GCA_018645005.1 Deltaproteobacteria bacterium
AAACTAAAAACATCTAAAAAATTCTCATAAGTTCGATCCAGGATTCATCATTCAATTTTTTGCAAAAACCTAACCGGACATTGCTGGGTGAATTTAGAACAATTAGTAATGAGGTCAGAATAATCACTGTCCATTCAGAAAAAACGGCAATGACAGAATCACTTTCCCTTCAACAAGCCAGAAAACTGGTGCTGCTGTCACAAAGACTGCCGCCGGTAAAGCAAACCGGCAGAGCAATCGCAGCCACGTTGTCAGCAATCGAACACCTTGGCTATGTTCAGATCGATACCATCTCTGCCATTCAGCGTGCCCATCACCATACCCTTTGGAACCGCAACCCAGGCTACAAAACCTTCCATCTTGATCAACTGTTTGCCGACAAACAGGTTTTTGAATACTGGACTCATGCTGCTGCCTTCCTACCCATGCGCGACTACCGATACAGTTTGCCCCGCAAACAGGCAATAAAAACCGGTGAACAGAACCACTGGTATGAACGCGATGAGCAGCTGATGAAATCGGTGTTGAAGCGTATTTCTGACGAAGGACCTTTGATGGCCAACGACTTTGAGCATAGTGGGAAAAAGACAGGTGAGTGGCGGAGTAAGCCTGCCAAACGCGCACTGGAATACCTGTTTATGCAGGGTGAGTTGATGGTTCCTCACCGGGTCAATTTTCACAAGGTTTATGACCTCACCGACCGGGTACTGCCTGAAGACGCTGATACCACCCTGCCCAAACCAGAGGAGCATGCTCGATTTCTGATTACACGATACCTGCAGGCAAATGGGATGGGACAGCTCGCTGAGATCACTTATTTACTGAAAAATACCAAACCGCTTGTTTTAGCTGCCTTGACGGAAATGGTTTCAAATGGAGAACTGCTGCAGATCAGTGCCGGCGGTAACAACTATTATACGTTACCTACTTCTTTGGAGTTGCTGAACAAGCCGCTGGCTCGCAACAAACTTAAGATACTTTCACCTTTTGACAATCTGCTTATCCAGCGTAAGCGGATGCAGGCGCTGTTCGGATTTGACTTTTTGCTTGAATGCTATCTTCCAGAGGCAAAACGTCAATACGGCTATTTTTCTCTACCCGTTTTATGGGATGGTAAACTGGTTGCACGAATGGATTGTAAAGCTGAGAGAAAGAAAACACTGCTGCATATTCATCATCTTGCACTGGAACCCCGGCTCGCAAAAATCGACGCTTTTGCCCTTGCCCTGCCCAAAGAACTTGTACTCTTCCTGCAGTTTAATAACTGTGACAATATCCGGTTACACAGAACCTCCCCTGCCAGCTTTAAACCGGTGCTGCAAACTGCAATCAATCAGCAGTGTAAGTGATAGATTTAGCGACATACACAAAGCTCTCATTGGCGAATATAACCAAAGGGGTTACTGTGAGGCATGGGATATAAGATAAAAATCATCAAGGCCCTGATCGAACGAATGAAACGAACATTAGGAGAATAGCCATGGATCCCAATCGCATTCTTTAATGATTAAATGACGGGACCTGTATGTGATTGAACGGATAATGATTGTTTGTACTACTGAAATTGGTAGTTTCCCGTTTGGATCATGGAATCGCTTCCTCAGTGTTCGGTATCCGGGACTGTGAATGACTCAGCCAGATCTGATCTATCCTGTGTGGGGTCTGCCGGGGCTGAATACGGATCTTGTGATCCCCGGTGTGCTTCAACTGGATCACAATGGGAATATGAACATTGCTGGCCCAGGCGTAGGAGCCCACGGGATGGAAAGAATTCCAGTTCCCTAAATGGACAGATCCATGAAAGGTCCCGATTTGATTATCCACCTGCAACCAGATTGAATCTGTCAGTTCGCTATCACTGTCGCTTTTCCCTCTTAACCAGACATAGTAGTCGCCTGCCGGCGCTGAAAAATCCATATCAATATATACCTTTGGTTGCGGTTCTACACGCTGACTTCCCCCTGATGTAAACTCGATAGCCCGACCAATCGAAGTCTCCTGGTCATTGACCAATAGGACGCCTGATGATGATCGACCTGTTATCGATTCAGCATTCAACACAATATCCTGTACGGCGTCAACCTTCAATGGCATTGGCAACTGGTTTTGACCGGTTACGTTCTTGTTATTCATGCCTGCATATGTAGTTAACCCGATCCAGAGTGCCAGCAGGAGGGCCAGGATGCTTTTCTTCTGAAAGATATGGAAAACCTGATGGGATGTTTTCATCCCGAATAAAAAACGAAACAGGTTAAATTTTCGAATCAGGAGTGCATATAATGCGATAATGAATACAAATGAGCTTGTAAAAACGATCCCCCACTTCAAGACATCATGGATCTCCCAGCTCATAATGACATATCCAAATCCCAGCTGAACGGTCTGATGCAGGATAAAAAACGGCAGCACGCCATCATTGGTATATCGAAGCAGAGGGCGATCAAATGCCAGGTGCCGCATTCCAAACCCAAGAATGGCAAATAACCAGCACCAGGCATTGAAATAGGAAAGCAGGGTAGACATCCAGTCTCCGTATCTCCCTTGGAAAGCAGGTTGAGAGACTCCAAATAGCAGGTACAGGTAACCAATCGATAATACAACGCCCAGAATCAAAGATATCCAGCGCTGACTTTTGATAGTGAGTTGAAAACGGTCGCTGGAAACGATCATGAAGCCGGCAATCAGAAACCAAAAATAGTATAAAAATCCCCAGCCTCCGTTTCCAGGAGTGAGGACTGAGTGTGGAATCAGCACTTTCATGATCACCAGTGGTAACGTAAAACCGAGGTAGATTAATCCGGGTCTGGCGAACAATCCCATGATGCGCTCCAGTACCCTCTGACCGCCTGCTTTAAACCAGACAAACAAGCGATAGCAGATCAGACTATATACAAATAGAAACAGAAGATACCAGAGGTGCATGCCAACGTTGGCAAAATTCCCTGATGAGCCAATTCCTGAATAGACACCGTCAAAATATTGGGGTAAAAATGAAAAGAATGACCCTGAAAACTGACCATGTGTCAGGCGTTCCAGATATACCTGCAGGGCTCCATGGGTTATTGAGGCAAACAGGACCGGAATGAATAATCTGAGGAATTTATCAATGTAGAACCTTTTCCAACCACCGGATTTCGACAGAGCATAATACAAACTCGCTCCGGAGATAATGAAAAAAAGCGGCATCATCCAGCGAGTCACAAAAACGTTCCAGATTTCCACCCAGACATAGGTATCGACATTCTTCACATGCCAGTCACCCAGGTTAAAGAAGCGGGTGCTGTGATAGAAAAATACAATCAAAATGGCAAATACTCGAAGCCAGTCGAGTTCATACTTTCTATTTGATAGATCAGAGGTCATATTTTTCCTTGATTGTTCCTGGTTAAAACACCTGATAACAGAATCCCCTTTCCCGTAATCCGACATAACAGCTACTGGAAATGTCGGAATCAGTCACTGCATCTCGCCCTCTGCAACATTTCAGACAAAATCGGCAGCCATTTTCATGCAAATTTAGAGAATCTCTATAGATGGACGTAGTTGAAAATTTGAAATTCTGTCAATCAAAACAACCAAATTTTCTAACACTTCCAAAACCTGCGGTTATTGGTTTTAAAACGAAACTCCAATTATTCTACTTCGTCTTTAATAATTATTTATGTATACGAGGGATCCTGGAACTCCGATCGGAGTTATTCGGTAAGGCGTTTGAAAACTGGGCTTATCATGAATTACAGACGTTCAACACCGGTGCAGAAGCATTCGCTGATATCAGTTACTGGCGATTGGCGAGCGGTATAGAGTCGGTTTCTCCCGCACAGTACCAAGAGAGGCTCCGAGATCCGCCGTCTTGACCGGACGCTCCAGAGATCGTGTGGATTCCAGTCCAAGCGGAAAAATCCTGCCTGCAAAATTAAAGCAGCAGGTGAGGGGGTATAAATGACAACGGGCGACCGGTTAAACCTTTGCAATTTTATTTTCCTATTGAAAAGGAGAGTTTAAAAAAACTTAAAAATTGCGTCGGCTTGTGCGACTACCCGTTATCTGCCCTGGAATCATGAGCTAACAAGCTTTGTGAGTATGCATCCCACTCCAGCAGGAGCAACACGCATTAAACCACCTCCATCCTCGCGTTATCTTGTGGCACCCGGGGCCATGATGTTGGTGATGTACCGTATTAAATTCTGATGGATCTTATGTTAAAAGCTAAAAATTGATCATCCATTTGGCACCAGCGTACGTTTTTGACCCCTCTTTGGCATCTGTCGAATCTTTCGCATAATCGTATGTGCCAAGTTCAGGTATCACACTCACGGCGGAAGCCAGTTTAATCGGCAACTGGAGGTAAAAAATGGTCGTTCCGTCATCTTTCGCACCCGTAACGCCGCTATTATTGGTTAGGCTGGCATAACCTGCTTCAATACTCATGGTTTCACTCAGAGCTGAACCTCCTACCAATCCAAATCCAGTTGACGTGGCATCAGTAAGATTACCAGTCGTTGCGTCATAAGTAGCATCTGCTGAACCGCCTTCTATCGACATCCCGTAATTATTTGCATTTGTTGCAGAAAGAAATGCTAAAGCAATTCTGGCTGCGCCGAACTTCATTTGAGCATGACCCCCAGCAACAGTAGCGGTTTGAGTGACTGATGTGGTCGCACTTTCGCTTTTGAGAGACTCAGTACCAATAACAATACCAGCGCTAAAACCACCTGATTCAAAATTGTAGCTGGCTTCTATTGCCGGCAGAGAAGATGTGGTTTTTCCCAAGTTTGCAGAATCATTTCGGTTCGGCTTAACAGCGGCAACAGTCAACCCCATCTTGGTTGAGAACTGAATCATTGGATCACGGCCGGTGTCAAGAACCCCTGCAGAGGTTATATTGTTATCTCCACCGTAGACCTGGTTTGAAATGCCGATATTTGCAGGTGTATAAGATTGACCGATCAACAAGGTCCCGGCACTGGTTTCCCATGTACCGTAAATCAGTCTCAAGCTCGGCGCTGATCCATATTCAAAGCGACCAGCAAATTCGCCGTTTTTAACATTGGCACCGATCCGGCTGTTGCTTTGCAGATCTAAAGCAAAGTTTGAGCTGGCCTTGCCAGTGGTAGCCGAGTTCTGTTCCTTAGACAGATTTTCCTGGAAAGTGGACACCCTTGAGCTACCATAAAAACTCCAATCAGAAGCGGCGTATGCAGGTACCGCGATTGAGCATAAAAGTGTCGTCGTCAGGCAACTTTTTATAATTTTTCTTAACATAACTTTTTTCTCCTTCGTCTATTACAAAAAAAAAACAATACCCAAGGAAAATGCTTGCTTCAAATGAATGGCTTTCAAAAGCATCACGTTTCTTCGTTGATTAGAAGTCACGTTGATGCACAGGAAGTTGAACGGAAAAATTACGAACATAAAAAAAAAGCGATGGGATAAACTATAAGGCCACGTTACCAATAGGTAACCCATCTTTATGATCGAAGCTGTTAACTTGAAAAGCTTTATTCGAGGGGCCTTGCCTGTCAATAGGTCAACAAAACCCTTCTTAACAGGCCAATACTAACAATATCGGCCCTTATATAGATTTGTCAAAAGAAAAAATAAAACTGCCGCAAGATCGACCTGGAAATATTTGTGAATTTTGCAGTTTTGTGTCTCAAATAGTTGGTCCACTCGTCAAATCAGACAACTCAACACTGGCGGGAATGAAAACCTTTTCTATCCAGTGCCCCATTAACTATATGTCTTCAGTATCCCCATCCAAGTGTCTCACATTAGTGTAAAATGAAACATTTTGCCCCTAATGTATGGGGCGTATGAAGATCATCGCGTTATAACGGAGGGGCCTATTATTCAGAAGATTCTCAAACATCTGGGTTTGGGATGAGGAGACTGCTCGCGATCCGCCTACTCATCCGGACATCCCGTCTCTTATATATTAATTTCGTATTTCTTGATTTTTGAAATAAGTGATACTCTTGAAATTTCAAGTATTCCGGCTGCTGCCGATCTATTTCCTTTGGTATGATCCAAAATTCTTTCAATATGTTCTTTTTCCACCTGTGCAATCGATTTATTATGCGTGTTGTTGAATCTATATCTTGAATTCGATGTCGCTTCCAGAAAATATTCCGGTAGAGATCGTCGTGTCAACTGTCTTCCGTTTACCATAACGACAGCGGTATTAATGATGCTTCCAAGTTCCCTGATATTACCTGGATAACGATATCGGTTTAAAAGATTCAGCACATCTTCTGAAATGTCTGATATTTTTCTTTCGTGAATTTTGGAGTACTTATTGACAAAATATCGGGCAAGGTTGGGTATGTCTCCTGCTCGTTTATATAACGGAATAACATAAACAGAGCACACATTTAATCGATAGAATAAATCGGTACGAAACTCACCTTTTTGAATTTCTTTTTGAAGATCTTTATTCGTAGCCGTAATTAAGCGAATATCAACTTTCTGACGGTTAGCCGATCCAACCTGGTAGTACTCCCCATCCTGAAACACACGTAACATCTTTACTTGAAAGTGAGGAGAAAGATCTCCAATTTCGTCGAGAAATAGAGTCCCACCGTTGGCCTTTTCTAACAAACCGGCTGAATTTGTAACGGCCCCGGAAAATGCTTCTTCATTTAAACCCAAAAACTCAGACGCAAATAACTCTGATGCAAATTCACTTGCGTTAATTGAAATGAATGGAGCATTCTTTCGCTTCGATGAGTTATGTATTCCTTTGGCAATTAGTTCTTTCCCTGTACCGGACTCCCCCCATATCAGAACAGGATTATCTGTTACAGCGATTTTTTTTACATAGTTTAGTGTTTTCCGCATCTCGGAAGAACATGTAGCGATGGATTCAAAACTAGAATCTGCTTTACCATTTTCAATTGTTCTAATTTCTGTTTTCAAATCTCGTATTTTAAACGGTTTTTTGATCGAGGCAAGAAGTTTAGCTTCATCAACAGGTTTTGTCAGATAATCACAAGCACCCAGCTTTGTCGCTTGTATTGCCAATTTAACATTTTTTGCACCTGAAAGAACCAGTACTTCCGGTCGATCAGCATGTTCTGACAAGGCAAGAAGAATATCCAATCCGGAAAAATAAGGCATTTCCATGTCGAGCAATACCAAATCAGGTTTGAAGTGTGAAATCGTCTCTATGGCCTTTCGACTGTCATTGAGACACTCTACAATGAATTCGCCTGATTGTATCAAAAATACTTCCAAATAGTTAAGAACAGCTTGGTCATCATCAATAGCAAGAACTTTGAACATACCTTTCTCCTGTTTGCTTTCCGTCAAACGGAAATCTAACTATAAAACTACGCCCATTGGTGGGCTGAGACCGAATCAGGATGATTCCCCAACCCTCTTCAGTCAAAATCTTCATCCAACATGTCATGAGATGAGTGATCTACATATGCAATAGGATGAAGAGGTAGCGCCCTATTTTCAAGTTGTGGAGAGATTGATGGGGAAATTGATACCGTATTTTTTCATTTTCCTAAACAGTGTGCTCTTATGAATTCCCAGTTCTTTAGCGGCGTCAACACGGCTGTGACAGTTAATTAAAGCTTCGAGTAACGCTTGATATTCTGATAATTTTGACATGGGTTCGGGATCGGTTGTGGTTTCCGTTTCAAGGGCACAGTTTTTTAAGACATCGGGCAGATGGTCCAGATGTATGATTCCGTTGTTACACAATATGTGAGCCCTTTCGATGATATTTTCCAATTCACGAACATTGCCCGGATAATTATACGCCATAAAATACGGCAGAATGTTTTTATCGATACCCTCAATTTTTTTCTGATGAGATCTGTTTTTCCGTTTAATAAAATGCTCAATCAGCAGAGGGATGTCTTCTTTTCTTTCCCTTAATAAAGGGAGTTTAATCAACATGATGTCGATTCTGAAATAAAGATCCTGTCGAAACTTCCCCTCATCTACCAGATCTATCAAACTCCGATTCGTCGCCGCGATAACCCGAGCGTCAACTTGGACCGGTTTTATCCCTCCTAGTGGGATCACTTGCTTTTGCTCCAGTACTCTTAACAATCGAGTCTGAAACGCCGGACTCGTTTCACCGATTTCATCCAGTAGGATTGTGCCCCCTTGAGCCATCACGAAATGACCGGGTTTATCTTTGGTGGCGTCTGTGAACGCCCCGGCTTTATAGCCGAACAGCTCAGATTCCAATAGGGTATCGGGCAAAGCGCCGCAGTTTATAGCGATAAATGGCAGGTTTTTTCCTCTACTTTGATTATGAATTTCCCTGGCCAAAAGCTCTTTACCCGTACCGGTTTCTCCTTCTATCAGCACGCTGCAGGTACTTTCAGCTACTTTGGGGATGACGTCAAAAATATTTTTCATGGCAGCGTTCTGACTAACCATTCCGCCAACATAATAACAATCCGTCAATTCCCCCGCTAATCTCTCAACCAGTCTAAGATCCCTGAAAATGCCGATACATCCCACGATATCCCCATGTATGTTTTTCAGTGGCGCCGCGGAAATATCAATGGAGAGTTCTTTTTTTTGCTTGTTGGTGATTTTGATGGAAGAGTCGTTAGATCCATTACCGTCGGACATAGTCTTTTCTAAAAAACACTCCTTATCACACATATTCGATCGAAATACTTCTTTACAGCGCTTGCCCAAAGCCTCATCACGAGACACTCCGGTGATCAACTCAGCGGCATGATTAAACGAACATATCCGTAAATTCTTGTCTACGGAAAATACGCCATCCGAGATGCTCTCAAGGATCATGCCGCTATTTACGTGCACCTCGTCCGTCCAGGTCATTCCTATCATCTTAAACTACCTTGCCTGACGAATGAACTGTTGCCCGTTAATTCCGCTGTTTTCACCGCAGGCGCATTGCAACCGGTTGTTATTTACCAGGCGATAATAACCGTTATGTTCACTGTCTGCCAGAACCCTGGCGATGATTTTTTTCTCTTCAAGTTCTTCTAATCCTTTTTTGAATAAAGCTTCGGTGCTGTTCCATACCTTGAAGATTTCCTGGGTTGAGACATTTGATTTGTCTGCCGAGAGCCCCTCGAATAATAGGTACAGGGATGTGGTTTCAACTGAAAGCTGTAGATCGAATATTCTTTGTCTCATCATAATTTTCTCCTGATTATTAAAAATGTTTTGTTCCGACTTCGCCGAAAGGGTCCAATCTTCAAACAATCTCGGCGAAGTCCTGTTTTTCGTAATAATGCTGATGGCTGTGGACAGCCAGGTTTAGATTTTTTTTACGGCTTATTCGAAAGACGATGTTGTCCAATTCTCGCAGTTGGAATCATTGGACGTCGATTCCCGGAATAGTCAATAGTTGGCCACAGATACCATTGAGAATATCTGCTCATCACTAAAACCTTTTAGATTTATGGCCCCTGACCGGCATGAAGCAACGCAAAGTCCGCATCCTTTGCAAAGGGCCGCGTTAATTTCCGCTTTTCCTGCGAATCTGCCCTCATCCAAAATTCTTGGGGCTGAGTACGGGCAGATTGAGACACAAACGCTACAACCACTGCATACCATCGGATTGGTCGAAGCAATTTCGCCATTTGTACTCACCGTGCCACGCGCCAACAGGGTAACCGCCCTGGAAGCGGCAGCTTTTGCTTGAGAAATGGACTCATCCAACGGTTTTGGATAGTGGGCCAATCCGCACATAAAAACACCGTCAGTCGCGAATTCCGAAGGACCTAGCTTGGCGTGACGTTCAACATAAAAACCATCGTCGTCGGTCGTTACTTTGAAATTTTGCGCGAGCTCGATATCCCCGTTCGGAATAATCGCGGCTGCCAGAGTCAACAAATCTGCTTCGATCTCCAATGGTCTTCCCAAAATATTGTCAACGGCCCTGACCATGACCTTGCCGTTCTCCAGCGTCACTTCCGGTTTTTCTTCACGGCTATAGCGGACAAAAATAATACCGACTTCTCTTGCTTTCTTGTACAGATGCTCCCGTTCACCGTAGGTCCTGATATCACGATTGAGGATGATAATATTCATATCCGGATTCTTTTCTCTCATCTCCAACGCACTTTCGATTGAGTGGCTGCAACAGAGTCTAGAGCAGTAGGGACGATCCGGCTCTCGCGATCCGACACACTGGATAAAAACGGCCGTATCTATCTTGTCGAACTCAAATTCGTTATTCATCAGCTTTCTATCGAACTCAAGGCTGGTGATAACCCTGGGATCCTTTCCGTATTGATATTCTTCCGGTTTATATTCGTAACCACCGGTCGCAATAGTGACGACGCCGTGTTCGATGTCTAAAACGCTTTCGCCGTTTTTTAGGGTGGACTTGAAATTCCCGACAAATCCTTCTACGGATTCGATGGTTGTGTTAAGATGGATATTTATATTTGGATCGGCCTCAAGATCTTTGACCAGTTCAGACACAATTTCCGACACCTTTTCACCCTTGCCGGTCACATGAAGACTATTGGCCTGTCCGCCCAATCGTCTGTCTCTTTCGATCAGGTGTGTTTGGAAGCCTTGTCTGGACAAATTCAGGGCAGATGCCATACCGGAAACACCTCCGCCAACTACCATGGCTGTCTGATTCACATCCAGTTTGATTTCCTGTAACGGTTCCTTTAAAGCTGCTTTCGTTACGGCCATTCGCACCAGGTCTTTCGATTTCTCGGTTGCTGAAGGTCGATCGCTCAAATGAACCCAGGAGCACTGATTTCTGATGTTCGCCATCTCAAACAGGTATTTGTTAAGTCCCGCGGCGGCGAGTGTATCCCTGAACATCGGTTCGTGTGTCTTTGGTGTACAGGAAGCGACCACTACGCGATTCAGGTTGTTCTCCTGAATCGCCTGGGTTATGAACTCCTGGGTATCCTGGGAACAGGTATAGAGGTTGTTGCATACGTATTCCACGTAAGGCAGCGCGGCCGCGTAATCCTTTACAGCGTTCACATCCACGGTTCCGGCGATATTGATTCCGCAACTGCAGACAAAAACACCGACCCTGGGTCGTTCGCCAACCACGTTTGTTTCAGGAATTAGCTCAACCTCTTTGGTTGCGGTATATCGGGAGGAACTCAGAATTTCTCCAGCGGCTGCAGCGGCGGCGCCGGCTTCAACGACCGATTGGGGGATATCTTTCGGCCCCTGAAAAACGCCACAGACGAATACACCGTCGCGAGACGTCTGTACCGGGTTTTTATCCGTAGTAACGACAAATTTGTTTCCATTGACGTCAACACCCAGTTTTTCCGCTAACTGGACAGAGGAATCCTTTGACTCGAGGCCGACAGACAAAACAACCATATCAAACTCTTCATTAACCATTTCGCCTGCTTCGGTGAAATAGCTCATATGAAGATTGCCGGTCGTTTCATCCTCCATGACCGAATGGACACGAGCCCGGGTGAATTTTACACCGATCGATTTTGCTCTTTCATAAAACTTCTCAAAATCCTTACCATGGGTTCGCATGTCCATGTAAAAGATGTTGCACTCCAGGTCATGGGAGGCATGCTCCTTGGCAATAACCGCTTCTTTGATAGCCGACATGCAACAGACCGATGAGCAGTAGGGATGATCGCATTGGTTGATGTCACGGGAACCCACACACTGCAGCCAGGCTATTTTTTTGGGTTCTTCCCGCTCCAGAGGACGCATCAGATGTCCCTGGTATGGCCCCGAGGCGCTCAGAATCCGTTCCATTTCCAAACTGGTGATGACGTTTGGATACTTGTTGTATTGATAGTTATCGAATGTGGAAGGATCAAAGGCATTGGACCCCGGGGCCAGAATCACTGCGCCAACCCCCAACTCAGCCGTTTTGGCTTGTTGGCTGTAATCAACCGCTTCCGCCAGACAGACTCTCTGACAAAGTCCGCAACCGATGCACTTTTCCCTGTCAATCGTATAAGCCAGGGGAACCGCCTGGGCATAGGGAATGTAGGTTGCTGCTCTTTTGTTCAAGCGGCAATCGAATTCATTAATTGCGGTCACCGGGCAAACCTCTTTACATTCTCCGCATCCGGTGCACTTATTCGTATCTATGTATCTCGGATTACTTTCCAGTGTTGCCTTAAAATCCCCGGCTTCTCCTTCGAGTGCCGTCACTTCCGTGTTGGGAATGATATTAATATTCAGATGCCGACCGACATCCACCAACTTGGGTGAGATAATTCACATCGCGCAATCGTTGGTGGGGAAGGTCTTGTCTAATTGGGCCATCATTCCGCCAATTGAAGAAGACTTTTCCACCAGGTTCACATAAATTCCGGCATCGGCAAGATCAAGTGCGGCCTGCATCCCTGCGATACCTGCCCCGACCACCATTGCCGCTCCGTTTACAGCTTTTATTTCTGACATCGTATTTCTCTTGGTAAATTAATATGGTAAACCCTCATTAGGCGGGCTTTCTGTCTGGTGCCTGGTCGAAAGCCCAATGAGATTGAATGATCACTTAACGGCTAGTGGCTGACGGCTTTTTGCACCTTGATGTGATCGCTATCCTTCAATAAAGGATAATCGGAATCATCGGCCGCTTTTGCTTCAGACATGGGTGAGGCCACCAAACTAGCAAACCTGGCTGTCGTTCCCTCATGACTATGGAATTCCGCTTTTCTTTCATTTTCCAGTTCGTTGAGCCTCAGCGATACGGTATATACCGGCAGACCGGATATCTCAGCCATTTCCCTGACACTGAGGGGTTGCAACTCAAGCATTTCAAGAATCAGGGCTTTGTGATATTCCGATTGAATGGACTCGTCCAGTACCTCTTGCATCAATTCAGGATTCGTTTTTTCACCATAGACGTTTTCTTCGATGCTCAGTCGATGTTCCATACCACTGAGCCATCTTAGACGACGAGTTCCCAAAGCTCTCTTTATTGCGGCCAGACGCAGCCGATATTTTGACGTGTCGAACGGGCCCAATTCGGTCGTGATCTGACTGACTTCTTTAACGTAGTTGGCGAAAAGTGCCCCTTCAGCGGCGCTGACTCTCCGCAGCTGTACGCGGTTTCGTTCGATTCCGGCCAGGTCGAGCAGTCTGGCGACCAATTCAACACGACCGGCGATAGTTACATTACCATCCTGGTAATGGCATTCACCGAGATGTCAACCCGAGATAAAAACACTGTCATACCCGTTGATGAGTCCCCCTGCAATGTATAGGGGGTCAACCCGACCTGAACACATGGTTCGGATCACCCGGAGCGTCGGAGGGTACTGAAATCGTGACACACCCGCCAAATCCGCTCCAGCATACGCGCACCAGTTACATAAAAAGGCCAAAATTTTTGGTTCATAGTTATCTGACATCGTTATTCTCCTTTTGAATTTTCGATCTATGCGATGCTTTTACCGGCTTTAATTGCCGCGTTAATCTGATCATTATTAAAGTGGTTCATATAAATGGCCTGCTGAGGACAGGCAACCGCGCAAACGCCACATCCCTTGCACAATGCGGAGATGTTTTTAGCGCGGACCCCTAATCCTTCAATCGTTTCAGCTTCAATCGCGCTGAAACTGCACGTCTTTATACAAAGTCCACATCCAATACACAGATCCTGATCAATCGTGGAAACGATTGGCTCAACATTCACCTGTTGACGACACAGGACATTAACCGCTCTGGAAACCGCTGCCTGGGCCTGAGTGATACTTTCTTCAAACGGTTTGGGATAATGGACCATTCCGCAAATATAAACACCATCCGTTGAACAATCGACAGGTCTGAGTTTCACATGAGCTTCCATGATAAAACCATCCTCGTTTACCGGCAGTTTGAAAGCGGAGGTTACAGCGTTGTTTTCCTCCGGTTCGATGGCGGTGGCCAGATTGACCAAATCCGCCTCTATTTGAATATACCGACCAAGAATCGCATCAAACACCAACACTTCAGGCTTTCCGTTAACTTCCGTAATCGTTGGTTTCGTCTCCGGGGTATATTTAATGAAGATGATTCCTTTTTCACGAGCTTCCCTATACAGATCCTCCCTTTCACCGTAGGTTCTGATACCCCGATGGAGCACAAATATTCTTGCATCGGGAAACCGTTCCTTTACCTGCAGCGCTTCCTGAATCGACGCAGTGCAGCACAGTTTGGAGCAATAGGGGTGTGATTCGTCTCTGGACCCTACACAATTAATAAAGACGACGGTGTTAATGTCATCGAACTTATCCAGGTTCTCTTCGATATCATGCCACTGGGTTACTCTTGGGTTTTGGCCATACAGGTACTCATCGGTATCCGTCGCCCGGCCACCGGTCGCGACTACCGTCGCGCCGTGTTTAATCGTTTGTGACAGGTCACCAACCTTAAGCTCGGTCTCAAAATTGCCGACAAAACCGCTGGAATCAACCACTTCCGTGTTCTTTAAAACGGTGATATTTTGATGATTTTCCACTTTATTAATCTGTCCCTGGATATACGCTGTGATATCGGATCCTTTCCAGGTTTTTTTCAGTTGCCTGGCCGCTGATCCTCCGAGTTCATCGGTTTTTTCGATCAACGTTGTTGGAAATCCCTGGTCGGCGAATCCTAAAGCAGCGGTCATTCCTGAAATTCCGCCACCGATGACCAGTGCGGGGTTGTTGACACCCACCGTGAGATATTCAAGTGGCTCCAGGTACCTCGACCTGGCAATAGACATTCTGACCAGATCTTTGGATTTTTCAGTGGCCTTTTCCTTTTCATCGGAGTGAACCCAGGTACATTGGTTTCGAATATTGGCCATGTCAAACAGAAAAGGGTTAAGACCTGCGTCTTTAAGCGTTTCCTGAAAAAGCGGTTCATGCGTGATTGGAGAACAGGCAGCCACTACAACTCGATTGAGATTGTTCTCTTTGATGACATTCACCATCTTTTCCTGCGTATCCTGACTGCACGAGAACATATTATGTTCTGCGTGCACGACGTTCGGCAGACCTTTCACGTAATCGACGATCTCCGGGACATTGGCGATGCCCCCGATATTGGTGCCACAGTTACAGACAAACACCCCAATACGCGGCTCCTCTCCCGTAATATCTTTTTCCTCCGGAAATACCCTTTCCTTTACCAGCGACCCCCTGGCTGACGACAGGTCCAGCCCGGCAGCGCAGGCCGCCGCGCTGGCCTCCATAATGGAGTGCGGAATATCTTTCGGTCCCTGGAAAACGCCCGCAACGTAAATACCGGGTTTACTTGAGGCAACCGGAGCGACCTCTTCTGATTGAACAAAATTATACTGATTCAGCTCTATACCAATCTCCTTTGCCATTTCGACCGCAGACCTGGCCGGCTCCATACCGACAGACAGTACAACCATATCGTACTCCTCTGTCAGAACTTCACCATCAACAGTCGCGTATCTAAGGAGTAGATTGCCAGTATTGGAATCCTCTTCAATGGTATGCACCCGAGCCTGGACGAAACGAACCCCCAGTTCTTTGGACCGTTCATAATATCGTTCGTAATCCTTGCCAAATGTCCGAATGTCCATATTGAATATCGCGCAATCCAGGTCGCTTGGAGCGTGTTCTTTAGCGATTACCGCTTCTTTAATGGCATACATGCAACACACTGATGAACAGTAGCCGTTGTCGCATTGGTTGACATCCCTTGAGCCGACACATTGAAGCCACGCAATTTTCTTGGGCTCTTTGTCGTCAGACCGCCTGACCAGATGTCCGTTTGTTGGACCTGTTGCACTGAGAATCCTCTCGAATTCGATACTGGTCATGACATTCGGATTATGTTTGTAAAGATAAAACTGCTCCAATTTAGCGGGATCGAACACATCGGTACCGGATGTCAAAATGACCGCGCCGACATCTAAATCCCGCTCAACCGGTAACTCCATATGGTTGACTGCACCGGGAAGACAAGCTTCGACACACAACCCACAATCACTGCAATAACTGCAATTGATACAACGACTTGCCTCACTCTGCCCCTCTTCCTCCGTATAACCGAGTTCGACCTGATTGAAGTTACCGGCTCTTTGTGCGGCGGGTAATTCTGGCATCTTAACCCTGTCGACACCGGGTTCGACCTCATCGACGGGCCGGTACTCGACGTCTTCAATTGGGGCAATCTCCCGACCTGCTGACATATCAACGCCGTCAAAATATCGCTCGATTGATTCCGCAGCTTCTTTACCTGTGGCTACAGCGCCAATGACTGTCCAGGGACCGGCTTGAGCATCCCCACCGGCGAAAACACCCTCAATGTCAGTCGCATAGGAAACGGAGTTCACCTCAATGGTTCCCCATCTTGAGAATTCCAACCCAGTGATATCCGTAAGTGACGATAAATCGGGCTGTTGGCCGATGGCTGAAATGACCTGATCGACTTCCAGATCAAATTCGCTTCCGGGTATCGGAATGGGGGATCGCCGACCGGAGGAATCGGTTTTGCCGAGTTCCATCCTGATGCATCTAACACCGGCGACTTCACCATCATCAGAAAGGATTTCCTGCGGAGCGGACAGGTAAACGATATTCACCCCTTCATCGAGGGTCGCCTGGATTTCTTCCTTAAAAGCCGGCATTTCATCTCTGGAGCGTCGATAAATAACGGATACTTCTTCCGCTCCGAGGCGAATTGCGGAACGTGCGACATCAATTGCGACATTGCCACCACCGATAATCGCGACTTTCTTGCCAATTTCGGTCGTTCCCTTTAAGGCTACGTCCTTTAGAAAAGCGACACCTTGTCGGACGCCTTTTAAGTTTTCGCCCGGTACGCCAAGTTCAATCCCTTTATGGGCGCCTATGGCGAGATAAACAGCTTTGAATCCTTGCTGGAATAACTGATCAATAGTGAGGTTCGGACCGAATGGTGTATTTGTCTTGATTTCAACCCCAAGATTTGTCACCACCTCGATTTCCTTTTCAAGCACTTCTCTGGGTAGCCGATGCTCCGGGATTCCAACACGCAACATTCCTCCCGGTTCGGGAAGTGCTTCAAAAACCGTTGAGCCGATTCCTTTTCGAGCCAGAAAATAGCCAGTCGAAAGCCCGGCCGGACCGGATCCGATGATAGCGACTTTTTCATCCCTTTTCGGTTTTGACGACAGCTGAATCTCTCTTGGATCATATTGATCTGCGGCCAACCGTTTTAGGTCTCGAATAGCGACGGGCTGATCCACTTCGCAGCGACGACAGGCGTCCTCACAGCCATGTGTGCAAACCCGACCAAGAATCCCCGGAAAGGGAAGGTCTTCCATGATAATCTCAAGCGCCCGCTTATAGTTGCCCATTTTTACCATCTGGACATAACCTTGTACGTTCAATCCTGCGGGACACGCCAACTTACATGGAGCCGGACTTGTTTTCTGAATAGCGTATGTGCCTGGAATGGCTTGTGTGTATTTTTTGAAGATCGCTTTTCGTGTCGTCAGTCCCTCTTCATAATCATTTTGAAGCTCCACGGGGCAAACAGCTTCACAATCAGCACAACTGGTACATTTTGAAATATCAACGTAACGAGGTGTTTGATATACCCTGGCAGAGAAATGTCCTGGGTCTCCTTCCACATTGATAAGTTTGGTATTTGTTAAAAGTTCAATATTTAGATGCCGGCCGACCTCAACCAGTTTTGGCGAGATAATTCACATCGTGCAATCATTCGTGGGAAATGTTTTATCCAGCTGAGACATGACCCCGCCAATTGCGGACGACTCCTCAATCAGATAAACGTAATAGCCGGAATTCGCCAGATCCAGCGCTGATTGCATACCCGATATACCACCGCCGACAACCATCACCGCTCCAATTACATCTTTTGACATTATTCATTCTCCTGTAGGTGTTTTTGTTTTTAAACTGTTACCCCTAGTCTGCAATGGGTATTCCTACAGCCAAAAAATTCAATAAAAAATAATTTTACTTAATTATTCAATTAGTTAGGAAATGTAAAATAGGGATAAGGGGATTTAGGGCAAGGGGATTGTCGCATAAAATCGCGACTAATCAATCGCTGTTGTCGCAATATTTGCGACAACAGCGAACAAGATATTTTTTAGGTAACAACCAGTCATTTTTTGGTTGTTACCTAAGGATTTGTGGGGGCTACAAGCCCGCTGGGAAGCTATTGATGAAAAGGAAGGACTGGAGAAGGACGGCTTCAGGAGTTTGTTATTGGCAGATCTATTTTCATTTTTTTTAGTTTTCGATATAGAGTGCTTCGATGCATACCGAGTTCTTTCGCCGTCAGTGGGATATTATTACAATGACGACTGATCGCGTCCCGGATTGTTTTCGCTTCATTACTGGTACCGGTCTCATAATGGCCGGTCTGTTCTTCACCAAAAGAGGAATGCGATTGACCATTTCTGTAAATGTGGTTTAGGCGAATGAAGTCTTCCTGGCATAGGATAAACGCTCTTTCTATGATGTTTTCCAGTTCTCTGATATTTCCCGGGTAGTCATAGTTTAGCAAATAGTGTAGCGCCTCCTCATCAATGCCTCGGATTGAACGGTTATCAAGTTCATTCCGCCGGGCGATAAAGCGATCAACGAGCAGGGGAATATCCTCTTTTCGTTTTTTTAACGGCGGCAGTTCCAATCGTATGACATTAACGCGATAAAAAAGGTCCTGGCGGAAAGTACCGTTATCAACCAGTTCGCTGAGATTTTTATTTGTCGCGGCGATGACAGACGCGTTGGTCTTAACCGGCTTAGAACTGCCCAAGGGAATGAACTCCTTTTCCTCCAAAACACGTAAGAGTTTGGTTTGAAATACCGAACTGGTATCACCAATTTCATCGAGTAAAATCGTGCCGTTTCCCGCCACAGCGAAAAAACCGGGTTTGTTTTTTACTGCGTGTGTAAAAGCCCCGGCTTTATATCCGAAGAGCTCGGATTCCAGGAGGTTATCGGGAAGAGCGCCACAGTTTATCGCTACAAATGGATAGTTTTTCCGCGGACTGGAGTTATGTAATGCTCTTGCCAGTACCTCCTTGCCGGTACCGGTTTCTCCTTCAATCAATACCGTACTGCCACTTTTTGCTACTTGAGGCGCTATCTTGAAAATCTCTTGCATCGATGGGCTTTTGCTGACGGTACCCTCAAATTGATACTGGTTATTCAATTCTTGTTTAAGTTGCTCAATCATGGCAGGGTCTCGAAAAGTCTCGACACCTCCAATCATCCCGCCCAATTCATCCCTTAATACTGCCGCTGATACGCTGACTGATATTTGACATTTGATTTTATTCAAGATGATCGTGGAAAGGCTAATATGTGGCTTTCTTTCATTCATCGTTTGTCTCAATACACAATTCTTTTCACACATATTAGAGCGGAATATGTCTCGGCACTGCTTCCCGATCGCCTCCCGACGGCTGAATCCCGTAATAACCTCCGCCGCCCGGTTGAACGACGTGATATTAAAATTTTTATCGACGGTAAAAACACCATCGGTAATACTTTCCAGAATAATATCCGTATTGGAACTTAAGGATCTGATTAATTCGTCCGCGTATTCTTTATTCATATATCTTTTCGCGCCAAAATAATAAACCAATGTCATTAACTTGACAGTTTGGAGCTCTCCTCGTCATACCGGACTTGATCCGGTATCCAGGCACGCATTTATTTGAAATCATACTGGATTCCGTGTCAAGCACGGAATGACAATATTTAAGAAATTCTTTTCCAAATAATTCAGTACCTTACTGGAGAACTCCAAACTGCTCAGTCATTAACATAGTTTCATATTGATGATACTGACATTTAGGCCGTTATTTTTATCAGGTTTTCTCACTATTTCTCAAACTGACATGTCAAACGATAATAAAATAACACTCAATGCCATTAACTTAAGCAAAAACTCCCGTGCCTGTTACGAACCCCTTTCAATTGCGGATACGTTTCAAGATGATCTAAGAAAATCCTCCAAGCAATTGAAACGGCTTCATAACAGACACTCAGGGCAATGCTTAAGTTAACGGCATTGAAATAACACTCCAAAGTACGGTCTAAACTGTCAAAAAGATCTTCCTTAGACCGAATCGGTATCATTTAATCGATAAGCGTTGATTGTCCGCTTTATAATTCTAATTTATATTAAAACCGACTTTTATACATCTATGAGAAACAAGAAATATCGTTTGATTTTGATTAAGGTTATTGAATATGAAAATCTAATAGTCGATTTGTGTTACAATCGCTGAGATTTTCCTATCATAAAAATTGAATCATTTGTTTTTTAGGGAGAAGGGAAAAGAGATTGGTATAGAGGTAAGACGTTGGCATTATTAGCACGACTATTGCAGCATTATTTGTATTTTGCTGAAAATACACCATATCCAAGAAACAACCCGTTTACCATCGCTGATGCATGCGACAAATGAAACTTAACATCTCTGCTCCAAAATGTGAGTTGCGATTATTGACAAAACTATCATTCGATATCAACGGTTCAAAATGAAAGAACGAATTACCAACATTGGGCTGGTCGGTGGCGGACCATACTGTGTCGAGTATTTGGACAAATATGCCCTGGGAACGTCGCGTATCGGTTATCATAGCACCAGGATTGTGGCTGTTGCGGATAAGGATGATCAGTCTCCGGGTATCATCCATGCCAAATCACTGAATATTCCCACAGTCAGGGATTATCACGAACTGTACAATCCTCGTTACAAAATCGATCTGATCATTATGCTGACCAGGGAAAAATCAGTCCTGGAAGAGATCAGCAAAACGCATCCCAACGATATTCAGATTCTCCCTTTCGAGATATTTGAATTTCTTTGGAAAAATATCTATGTGGTTGAAAAGGAGTTGGACAACCGAACCAGGGAAATGGCAACCGTTTTAAACAATATTCCCGATATCATCGTCGCAATCACACCGGAACTCGATATCGTTGAGGTAAACCATTCTTTCCTTGCATATGTGGGGAGAACACGAGACGAAGTCATCGGCCGAAAATGTTATGAAATCTTAGAGAAAAAGAGCCAGTTCTGTGAAATCTGCCAAAGAACCTGTCCTTCGAACGAGTTTCTTCGAAAGAAACAATCCAATCCGCGTACAGACCGGATTCAGATTGGCAAAGATGGCAAACGCCGTTATTTGGATGGCATCGTCCATCCCGTCATCGACAAAGAGGGGGAAATATCCCGTTATATAAAAATCAGCCGTGATGTTACACGGCTGAAAACCGAACAGAAGAAAGAAACGCTCCATCTAGAAAAACTGGTAGAAGAGCGGACAAAAGAATTGCAGGATACATATACCATTCTTTTGCATCAGGATAAAATGTCCTCGCTGGGAAAACTCTCCGCAGCCGTTGTTCATGAAATCAACAATCCGATTGCCGGTATTCTCAACCTGATATTGCTGATGAAACGTATCAACGAAGAGGAATCCCCTTCGAAAAGCACGATTGAGCAGTTCAACCACTACCTTTCATTGATGGAAACAGAAACGAAAAGAATCAGCCGGATAGTATCGAATCTGCTTGCTTTTTCCCGACAGTCGAAAGAAGAGGTGAATCATCTGGATTTCAATGAATTAATTGAAAAAACACTTATTATTAACTCCAACCTAATAAGAATCAATAATATTGAAATCAAGAAAAAACTGCCCGCAGAGTTGCCCCTGCTTTTAGGAACTGAAGATCAATTGCAGCAGGTGTTGTTCAACCTGATGTCGAACGCCATAGAATCCATGGAGTCAACAGAACAAAAACAATTGACGATCGAGACACACTATTCTCTGTCCGAAAACCAGATTCATGTATCATTCACCGACACAGGTATCGGTATTCCGAAAAAGAATCTGTTGAAACTTTATGAACCGTTCTTTACGACCAAAAAAAAAGGAAAAGGGGTTGGTTTGGGGTTATCGCTAGTTTACGGCATCATAGAGAGACATCATGGCCAGATTAAAGTTAAGTCTAAGCTGAACAAATACACAACTTTCAAGATTTGTTTACCGCTTTATGATGTCACAAACGAAATGCAGAATAGGGAGAAATAAATGGCAACAACTAGAATTCTTATCGTCGACGATGAATTGATCATAAGAGAATCATTGGGCGGATGGTTGGAAAGAGATGGATATTCGGTATCAAAAGCGGCCAGCGGTGAAGAAGCTCTCGATATGATACGAAAGATCTATTTCGACATTCTGCTGGTGGATATAAAAATGGGCGGAATGAGTGGTATTGAGCTACTGAAACGGGTGAAGGAGAACGATTCGGATGCCGCCGTCATCATGATCACCGCCTACGGATCTATATCAACATCCATAGAAGCTATGAAACTCGGTGCTGCCGACTACCTTCTCAAACCATTCGATCCCGGAGAACTCGGTGTCTTGATTGAAAAGATTTTGAACGAAAACGCGAAGACAAATGAAAACTTATACTTACGGGATCAACACCGGGAAAGAACTCGATTTGAAAACATGATCGGCCAATCGCCAAAAATGCAGGAGATTTTTAGCTTGATTGAAGACATTGCCCCTATTGATTCAACCGTTCTTATTAGCGGTGAAACGGGAACCGGAAAAGGATTGGCAGCTAAAGCCATTCATACCAAAAGTCCCCGATGCAACGGTCCTTTTATGGGAATCAATTGTGGTGCGATTCCGGAACATCTGATGGAAAGTGAACTATTTGGCTATCAAAAAGGTGCTTTTACCGATGCCAAGGAGAATAAAAAAGGGAAACTGGAACTAGCTAATGGTGGCACTCTTTTTCTGGACGAAATAGGTGAGATCAGTATGCGCATGCAGATCGATCTGTTACGCGTTGTGGAAGATCGAATTTTATACAGAATCGGCGGAACACAGCCGATCGAAACGGACTTTCGAATCATCGCGGCTACGAATAAGAATATTGAAGAGGCCGTAAAAACCGGACAATTCCGCGAAGACCTCTATTACCGACTCAATGTCATCTCTTTCGTCATGCCTCCTCTAAGGGACCGAAAAGAGGATATACCTCTACTGACCGAACAGTTTCTATTCCGTTTTTCCAGAGAAATGAACAGGACAATCAACGGCATCGAACGTGAAGCGATGGACGAATTAATGCTTTATGAATGGCCGGGCAATATCAGGGAATTGGAAAACGCCGTAGAACGCGCTGTGGTTGTTTGCAAAGAAAACCGGATCCAATCAAAAGACCTGCCTATTTTTAAGCCCCAACAGCAGGACTATCCGCTTGCGGGAACATTGAAGGAAGTCGAACAAACCCACATACAAGAAATACTGGAAAAGAACGACTGGAATATTTCCAAAGCTGCACGGGTTTTGGGTATTGACCGCTCAACACTCTATAAGAAAATTAAACTGTATAAACTCTCGAATCGCCCGTAAATCCGATGAATCAAAGTTACCCATCCAGTTCAGACACCGAGCGTAGAACGTGCCTCATATCACCGATCGGTTGTTTTAAAAAGGATCTCATCGAACATGTCGGGAAACAGATCGGAGATACATTCGGATACCAACCATCGGTCATTTCATTGTTGAACGATATTGGTTTTGCCTATAATCGCACCCGGAACCAATACCACTCAACATCGATTTTGGAAAAACTGAGCAGTTTCACCGGCCTCAAAGCAGAAAAAATAGTGGTCTTAACAAAGGAAGACCTCTTTATTCCAATCCTGACGCATGTCTATGGCGAAGCTCAATTATGCGGGAGGTCCTGTATCGTCTCAATTTGTCGGTTAAACGAAGAACTGGATTCCAAAAAGCAATCAGATATATTCTTCAATCGGACTGCCAAGGAGGTCCTTCATGAATTGGGACACACTTTTGGCTTGACCCATTGTAAAGATCGGACGTGTATTATGCATTATTGCAGGAGCATCAGAGATGTGGATCGAAAATCGATTCAGTTGTGCAGATACTGCAGGATCTTGCTGAAAGATCAATTGAAATAATAGGGTAGTTTACCAAATATATCCTTTGGGATCGTACAAAAATAACTTGGCATAAACTGTCCGCAAAAGTCCCCAAAAGACCTGACATTTTGCTGACAGAATGCCAATTAATTTTTGAGCCGACCCTTTGGTATTCGTCAACGTTTTTACAGGAATTCAGCCGTCAAGCGTTCCCAACCCAAATCCGGCATTGTTCCATAGATATCATCTACCAAAAATCCGCCATCGGCAGCCTGCAATTGACCTTGTTCCTCGATCAATTTTTGTAGCAATTCGATGTCTTGGCGCATATGATCTTTTATTTCCGTTCCCAGCCTTAATGATTTGAGATCGTTTCTTAAATCGGTGGCATGTACACGCATGATCCATCCTTCAACATAGGGCGAATCCTTAATCGGGCTTCCCTGTTCGCAAAGCTTTATATTAACCGCGGAAACGATTCCGGATACCGGGGATAGGAACCGGGCGGTTTTTCCATCCCTATAAAAAGTAATCGCCGCTTTCCCCTGCGTCACTTTTTTTCCAACCAACGGCCCCTCTATACGATCAGGAGTTCCCAACAGCTTGAAAGCGAAATCGTCAATTCCGATTCTCACTTCAGAGTTCTGCTCGATTTTGGCCCAGGTATGCCCGACATGATAATAATATCCCTGCGGCACTTTAAAACCTGCAACATTCAGCATATCAACCGGTTGAATGGCAGTATGCACGGAGTATTGATCATGAAAGAACTGGTCAAAATCGCAGTTTATACAATTATAATCGTTAGTACACGTTTTAAGATCAATCTGCCCCTTCATATAGCGCAGACAATACTGTCGGCTCAACGGCTGTTTTCTGAGCTTATCCTTCCAGTGAACAACGTCGGCGTATTTTCCCGCGTTTTTCTTTTCGCTGTTTTTTAGTTTTTTATTTTCACTGATAGCTTTTCTCAATTCGTGATCCAGGTCACAGGCATTGCAGTCATAAGCATTGTTACATGCTTGGTAGTCAATAACGCCCGCCTGTGACCAAATACATTCGGATTCTCTTTTTGAAGACCGTTTTTTGTCTCGGATCGACCGCATGATCATCCTTTTCAAATCGCATATTGAAATGGGACACAAATATGCGGTTGCCGACCCTTTAAGGGCCAGACTATGTTTTCAAAAAAACCCTGGTTAGGTTGTTCCAGCCCAGCTCCGGCATATTCCCAAAAATATCGGCCTGGAATACACCACCATCAGCTGCCAACGGCCCCGATACCTGCTCAACCAAATTATCCAGGTGATTGACTTCGGTATTCATCCATTCAATGCTATCAGAAGCTGTCATTAATTTCTCCACAGTACCGTTAAGATCCGGATTTTTGACGGAAAATAACCAGCCCTTATCATACGGTTCCTCGGTGGCAACAATCGGATTTTGTCGGACTTTATTATTGACCTCCAAGATAACACCGTCAACAGGTGATAATACATCAGCAGTATTATCCTTACGTTTCAGCCCCCATCCAATTTCACCGGCCTTCAACTCCTTGCCGATGAGTGGCAGATCTAAGACATCAATATTTCCCAGCAATTTCAAAGCAAAATCGTCCATGCCAACCCTGATTGTTCCGCCACTTTCGATACGCGCCCATGAGTGACCGTTATGAAAATAGTATTTCTCGGGAACATCAAATCCCTTGATATTTTGTGTCGCGACTGGAAAGGATGTTACTTCCCGGCTGTATACCTCTTCGAAATACTGGTCAAAGTCACAAGAAGCGCATTCATAATCGTAAGCGCAAATCCTCCGCTCGATTCGGTTTGTCAGACTATGGCGGCAGATTCGGTGCATGCTCGGTCTTTTTCGCATAGCGTCTTGCCAACTGATCCGCTTGCCTTTTGCCACCGCTACTGTCATACCGTTGTCATATTTGCAGGTAGTGCAATCATAATAGTTGGTACAATCTTTATTCTTGACAATACCCGCCTGCATCCAGAGACATGGATTTTTTATTTTTGTCTCTTTGTCGGGTTTAACCAACCAGACCTGCCCACCAAGAACAGCATTGATCGCTTCATGATTTTCTTGATCTCTTTTGCTTCCTTTCCAATAGGTTGATCCATAACCGATGTGGCTTCTTTCGTTTTTCATACCCCATTTTTTCATGCCGGACTCCTTTTCAGTTTTAGTTCAAGATACAATCCCCGATTCTCCGGGTGGGTTTGTCGGATTTGATTTAACCACTCACTTTTTCTGTCCCAACGGTTGAACCGTTTTTTCAACTGGTACTCCCGTTTACTACCTGGATATATCTTTTTCACTATGCGTGCCGAGAGTAACGACCTGCAGAATATTCCCATATCAATCTGTTTTTATTTGTAAAATAAATTATTCCGCTGTTATCAGCACTTTTTTGGTTTTGTAGGTTAATTAAACACCGTAATGGCCTAATCTATGAGCGGGAATCCAGAATGATCAAATTAGTCAATTATATCACAAGATTAACACAGCTGGTGTTTTTTGCAACACGGGTGTTGTATTTTACCACACTCGGTTATTGGTATGGTTCTGTCTTTGGTAGGATTCTGAGAAGCAAGCCAATCAAATTCAAAAACGTAACCGTTTTCCGTCAGTATTTGATATCTGTTGAATACTTTGGAAAATCTTCCGCTTCTGATCGTTTTGGGAATGAAATCCAATCAGGGACATGGCGAGAACGCCATTTTTTCCCATATATCAGATTATCAATATACGGAAATAACGCTTTCGCAATCGGGGAATAAGCTACGACCCATCGGATCATTTTGTGAAAGTTGTTGTTTGGCCTGCTGAAAGGGCAAATTGCCATACAAATCCCACAATCGGTGCCCACACGAGCCCAGTAATCATAGCAGGCTTCCTCATTCAGCTTCCATTTTCTGACACCCCTACTGACCGTCATTTCACCAGTCGGAATAGAACGAGAAGGACAGGCGTCTGCACATTTCAAACATTTTTTACAAAATTCCTCGACTCCCAGGGAAATTGGTTTATCGGGAATCAGTGGCATGTCCGTTAAGACGGCGAAGGCTCGCACGCGAGCACCATATTTGGGGGCAATAAGGTACCCATTCCTGCCAATTTCTCCCAATCCAGCGTCGACAGCAAGCGGGGGGAGAATCACGTCATAATGGCGGGAGTGCTGAGCAACTCCCCGATATCCCATTTGAGCGATCCAACGGGCCAGAATGGTGGAAATGAAAGTCCCCTTTCCATAATTGATCGTACTTTCAGAGGCAATGGGGGTGTGAGGTGCACCTTGGACTTGATCGTGATCCATCTCCAGTAAGAAGACGATCGCGTAGTGTGGAATATCTGCTATTTCTTTTCCCCAATTGTCCCAATTCCCGTCAAAAATTTCACCACGATTGGAATAGACCCAATTGGAATTGGTTTTACAAATTCCTACCATATCGGCGCCAAGTTTTTTCGAATACCCTTTGATAACTTGAGTCGCTTTTTCCGTAGATATTTTAGCGGGTCTACAATTTTCAGATGGCTTTGAATCTGCGTAGATACCCAGCATATCGGGTATTTCGTCAGATGAGATCATGACTGCAACATTGGATTGGTATCCCCCATCGATACTCCCAATGTTACCAAGGATTCCTTTCTTGCGCCGAATCTGATCACGTTCCTCCTGTTCCGGGCGGTTTTGATAATATTTTTCGTAAACATCCGACCTCATCGGAGTCAATCGTGACCGGGCAAACACGCTGTCCGCCTCATGAAATCGAGTCACTTCATCAACAACATACCCTGATGTCCCGGCTAATGCATGTTTGTTCTGTTTCCAGGGGATTAAACACAACAGGCATATGACCGCACCAGTGCCTAAGATCAGGGCCAGAACGGTCCGGATATCAGGGACAAATAAAATGAGACTCCCTATTAGCAACGCTAAAACAACTCCACTAATCCCAAATAGAGTAGCTCTCTTTTCCTGTTCCTTTAAGGATTCCTTCAACAATACAAAAGCCAATCCCATAAAAATCAAATCAGCTGTTATCAAAAACGGCATCAACATATATTTAATCTCACCTCATTCTGATTGATTCGTATAACAGCACATCAGCCCGCTTCGGTGAGTTGGTTTTTATCCATGAATTGTCTTTCACTCAGCGGCTCACGGTAACTTACTCCTGTATAAAGACAAATACAAGTCTGTCTGACCGAAAGCAAGATTGGCAACAAATGAATCGATGTAACTTTCATGACCATTATATGAACGAGGCTTTTGCCCGACGGCATCGCATCATTTCTGGAAAAACGAACCCCAACCTGGAAGCACAAATTATGCTGGCCTGATTCCAGTTTGCTGAGCCAGGGTTTCGCTAGTATATGGGAACAGGGATGCCGTCCCATTTTCCCCTGTTTGATTTAAGTTCAATATTGGTGACAAGACCGGATTTCAGGTTATACTCGACAGACAACCGGGGGATAAATGCAATTCCGGTCATCAGGATATCTTCACCTGTAGCGTCCTGGTCATAGGTTACCGGTTCTGTGACCAATATGGAAAAATTGTCGCCATTATACACCGGCGGATTGCCATGTGTTGCTACATTGATCATCATGTTTATTTCCCCGTTTCCCCAAACGTCCAATTCAGGTATCTCCCAATTAGAGGGAATGATATAGACCAATTGCCGCTTTATCGCTAATTTTTCTAAGATACCTGTTGTCTCCTCATCCCCATAAACAGCGTTGACGATCTTTTCCGCCAGTTGCTGATCCATGTGGGACACGGCAATTACCACCCGTTGATCCTCGGTGATCCTGGTTATAGTGGAAACGTTATAGGACTTTAGACTCAGCCCGATGGCAATCACAATGGAAATATAAACAACAAAAAGCACAATTCTGGCCAGGATCTTTTTGACACCAGTGGATGGCAAAAAAGTTGGAAAGGATGGAATCCTGTCCTCAATGGCGTTAGGCAGGAACATCCCGGTTGAATCAAGATAGTCCTGGTAGGACTGCCCGTATTTTTTCAGGCAAATTTGTTCTTCCTGTTTGGCCAACATATAGTATAGAAACAACATGCTGAAATATGCTATATAGACAATAATACGTGACCAGTATATCGTCGTACCGAGGCCCAGAATAGCCAGGCCGACATACTGCGGATGCCTGATAACCCGGTACAATCCCCTTGAAACAACCTGTCTGCGGGTGAACTTTGCCCAATAGATCTGAAAAAAACCGATGCCAAATATCGAGATACCGATTCCGATGAAAGGCCAGGCCAACATCAGCACCCCTTTCACAAGCAGGCTACCGGTATCGGTGAAGTGAGGGAAAATGTAAATGGTGAGCCAGCTCGTCACTGGGCTTTGCTGAAACCAGTTCAGGGGTATGGCATAGTAGGAATAGTAATAAAAAGCGAACGGCGAGATCATGTATAAAATCTCAAACACAATCAGGATATACAATAACCAGACAGATGTTCGAACACTTTTTTCCGCTTTTTCTGAAAAACTCATGGGGGTCCTCCTCTTTCAAAAGTTAAAAAAAACAAATTATGGATTAACAATCTCAAGGGGAGAAACAAAAAGCTATTTCACCGATCGGAAAGTCTGACTTTCCGATCGGGAAGTTAAAAACAAACTTTTTTTTAAGATTTTTGATATGCGCTACGGTATTGAGAAGGAGTCATCCCGGTGAATTTTTTAAACGCTTTGTTGAAGGCTGACAGCGAATTGAAACCAACATTGAAACCTATAGTCGCAATACTGACATGAATATTTTCCGGTAACTGCAAGTGCTCCTGGGCTTTTTCGATACGCTGGGAGTTGATATAATCATAAAAGGATTGCCCCCGTTTTTCATTGATAACCTGGGAAAGATGATGAGTGGAAATTTTCAGTTCCCCTGCCAGAGTTGGTAGGGTTAAATCATTCATTAAAAACAATTCTTTGGTTCTCATAACCTGCTTCAATTTCTGATAACAAGAATCGGACAGTGTATCCGTCAAAGCCGATTTTTGATATTTTGACTGGACTGAGTTTTTCTCCAAAGGTTCAACGGGCTCAAGCCCCTTGAAAATCTCCGGTTGGGCCAGGCCGAAATATCCCATCAGGTAAATCACTATCGAGGTGAAAATCCAGATAACCTGACCATCGTTGATGCCCTTGATAAAATAGTGAATCAGTGCTGATCCGACCCACATGAAAACAAGACCGAAAACCAGAAACTGAATCCACTTCAAATCGATTTTCTCAATGGAAGAAAAATTTTGTCTCAGACTTTGGGGAAAACGCCTTAAGGTGATAATAGTCAGGACAATATATAGAGGGGGAATAATAAAAACAAAACCGAAAATAATCTCCCTCACCAGGTCTTTTGTTGCTCCACTTGTTGTAAGAATGGATATGGGGAGAATAAACAGCAAACAAATCAAAAAGGGAACAAAATGCAGGATTTTAGATCGGCTGAAATTGAATCCCGGCTCAGTTAACGACTGAACGTACAAATAAAAAAGCGGTACCAGGTTGATAAGGCCCAGGGCGATAATTGTCGGGTGGTAATCCGTCAGGAAGGGGATGGGGAATGAATGGGCCAAGACATGCGCGGCAATGGAACCCGAAAAGAAAAACAGGATGAAAGCCAGTAACCGATTCGCAAGCTTGTTTCTTTTGCTCTGTTTCAAGAGTACAAAGCCAAGGACAAGGCCCTGGGCTGCTCCCAGTAATAGAATCATGTTGGGTGCGCTAAAAATAACATCCATACAATGGTCTCCAGCAAAAACAGGAATAAATACAAGAATTATTTTAATCTGTCGGTTTTAAACCTGTCGGGATCAACTTATAGAAACACGCCTCAATATGTAAACCGGAAAATGTTTAAGTACTAGACACTGTCCGTGCTAATTTTAGTATCCTGAAAATGTGTGAAAGAACTGTGTTCCCATCACTCCTCAACTGGAAAGGGAGTATAACTGTTGAATATGTAGTTATATCTATTTTAGAATAATAGGTTTGACAATAGTGTTTAGTTGCTTTACACTTTACCTATGAAAAAACATAAGAGTTCCGAATCACTGCGTAAAATTAATAACAAATTTGAAGAACTGTTCAGGCTTTATCTTGAGCTGGAAAAAACCCCCAGGAGATATGGTACCGATGAAACCCTTACCAGCAAAGAAATTCATCTGATTGAGGTGATCGGTGATAATGACGAGACTTTGAGCGTGACAGACCTGGCAAGGTATTCCAACGTAACCAAGGGAGCTATTTCACAGAGTCTTAAAAAACTGGAAAAAAAGGGACTCACAACAAAAGAAGAGGACCCACAGAACAGCTCAAGATCCATTGTCATGCTGAGTTCAAATGGAAAAGCCGCCTACTTTTCCCACAAACACTGGCATGAGACGATGGACGGGGGATATTTGTCTTATCTGACGGGTCTGGAAGATGAAAAAATCGAATTCCTGATGGAGTTTATGTCGCGGGTCGAGGCTTTTTTAAAATCAGTGATTGATTCGGATAGATAAGTA
>JABGPJ010000091.1 GCA_018645005.1 Deltaproteobacteria bacterium
TCTGTCCGCAAAAGTCCCTTAAAGACTGGACATTTTGCAGACAAAATGCCGGGACAACGTGTTTCCTTTTCCATCAATGGGGAAACACTTGAGTAATTTTTGAGCCAACCCTTAGTTATCCAGTGGAGTTTAAATAGGAGGTTCGTATGGAATTGGGTGCATTTTCAATTAGTTTAAATGTCAAAGATATTGAGGTTTCAAAATCCTTTTATGAAAAATTGGGCTTCCAGGTTTTCGGTGGGGATATGGCACAGAACTGGCTGATATTGAGGAACGGCGATCACACCATTGGGTTATTCCAAGGAATGTTCGAGAAGAATATGCTGACTTTCAATCCTGGTTGGGACAAGAATGGCAATACACTTGACGCTTTTACAGACGTGCGCAGCCTTCAGCGAGAGATTAAAGCAAGAGGTATTAAACTTGAAGCTGAAGCCGATGAGAGTAGGACTGGACCTGCAAGCTTCATTGTTATTGACCCAGACGGGAATCCAATTTTGATGGATCAACACGTGTGATCGTCCATTGAATTGGCCCATGTTTATCAAGTGAGAACTGCTTTACCATGTTGAGATTTCCACTCACTCAATGTTGAACCAGAGTGGCGCTGAACTCAATATCAAAGGTTAAGGCTTTACGTAATTTGATAATTTCGTTATCTATCTCAAGAACCGTTTCATTCCCGGCTTTGGATTTAAGCCTTTTTCTGGTGATTTCAGGTACAGTCGGCCCCAGTTTTTCTACGCAAAGAAGCATCAATTTAAGGAGATAGCAGCATGATAAACGTGATTGCATCCATACATATTAAAGAAGGTCGTGTGTCAGAGTTCGTTGAAATCTTCAAAGCCAATATTCCGAATGTTCTGGAAGAGAAAGGATGCCTGGAGTATGCCGCAACCATTGACGTTCCGACTGGTCTCCCCCCTCAGGTGTTGGATGGAAATATTGTCACCATCATTGAAAAATGGAGTAGTGTAGCAGATTTACAGGCCCATTTGACAACACCCCACATGCTTGCCTATAGAAAAAGAGTTGAGGATATAGTTGATAAATTATCATTAAAAGTACTGGGAGAGGCGTAACCGACAAGACTCAACGGTCTGCACTCACAGCTTCTCAGGCGTGCCTGGTGTTAATATAATTTTGATCAAAAGGGTCTTCATGGGAGATTGGAATCCTGAGCTTTATTTGCAGTTCAAGTCAGAAAGGACTCAGCCCTCAATCGATTTGATATCCAGAATTAATCAAGCTGAACCGAGGTCAATCATTGATATGGGCTGTGGCCCGGGAAACAGTACCCAGGCTTTGGTGAATCGATGGCCAAAATCCCAGGTTACCGGACTGGATGGATCCGCAGCAATGATCCAACAGGCGAGACAAGATTATCCACACCAGGAGTGGATCATTGCAGATGCGACAACCTTCGAGACCGAAACTAGATTTGACCTGGTTTTTTCAAACGCCGCCATTCAGTGGATACCAAATCATGAAGAACTGTTAACCAGACTATTCAATCTGCTTTCTGAAAATGGGACTTTAGCCATTCAGATCCCCCTTTTTTTAGATATGCCGTTAGGTAAGATCATCAACAAAAGAGCCAATGACGACCGCTGGAGAGCCCAGACAGAGGGTGTTTTAGATCTTTTTACAATCCATGATGTCTCATTTTATTATGACATCTTATCTAAATTGTTCAATTCAATAGAGATGTGGGAAACCAATTATATGCACGTCTTGAACAGTCATGGTTCGATTATGGAAATGATGAGCAGTACTGGACTGAAGCCTTATCTTGAAAGGCTGTACAGTGAATCGGATAAAAATGATTTTAAAGAGGAGGTCTTAAAAGAAACGATCAAGGCCTATCCCAGCCAGATGAATGGAAAAGTGCTTTTGCCATTTAAAAGGCTATTCTTCATTGGCTACAAATAGAATCTATTGAAGGGGAGAATATTATGCCAGGAAAAAATCGTCCGGTCGCTTTCTGGATCTTCACTATCTTCCTCGCTTTATCCATTGTGTTGATGTTGATGGGTCAAGCGATGTCTGTGTTTAATTATGATCTCACAGTTCGCCTCGGTTTGCAGGAAAGTGTGCAGCAGGTGAGCGCTTACGGCGTACAGGTGAATCGAGCATTTGGATCCGGTGACACCGTTGTCTACATCCCTTTATTGATAGTCTCTTTAATCGGTTTGTGCAGGAAAAAGCGCTGGTCGTTGTTGACGTCAGCCGCGACTGCCGGGGTATCAGCCTATTGGTCTTTAACGATTTTCTTTATGTTTTTATTCCTACCAGGGACTCAAGGATATAATTATATTCCAGGCCCTGAAATTTGGATTTTTGTAGGAGCTTATACCATATTTGGCGTCTGGGGGCTTTTTTACCTGATTTTTCGTGGAGATGCATTAATTCAATAAAGCTAAGAAATATCGAGTATCCTGCTTTACCGCGACCCTACCGATCTTACTTTCCGGGTTGTCTGGCCTGATGTGCTCAACATGAGCAAGCGTCACAGTTTGTTTTGACACTGTACGCTGGCACCATTTATATTGATTAAAAGAGTAAAATTCAAGTCAGGAGGAATCCATGTTTATTGGACATTTTGGTGTTGGATTGGCTGCAAAAAAAATTGATCAAAAACTATCTCTGGGTACCCTCTTTTTCGCCTCCCAGTTTATCGATCTATTATGGCCAATATTTTTAATACTTGGGATAGAGCGCGTTAAACTTGATCCGGGCAATACCGCTTTTACACCTTTGGACTTTGTCTATTACCCGTTTTCACACGGTTTCCTTTCTGTTTTTGTCTGGTCATGTTTATTCGGATACATCTACTTCCTTATTCGGAAAAATGCCAGAGGCGCTATATTGCTGGGAACCCTGGTTATGAGTCACTGGATTCTGGACTTGATCACTCACAGACCTGATTTACCCTTAACCATCTGGAGTGACTTCAAAGTAGGATTTGGATTGTGGAATTCGGTTTTTTTTACAATAGTGCTTGAGGGCGCAATATTCACTATCGGCGCATTTTTATATCTGAAAATGACCCGATCAAAAAACAGAACGGGGTGGATTAGTTTATGGAGTTTGCTGATATTTTTAGTTGCCATATATGTTTTTAATTTGCTTGGGCCCCCTCCTCCATCGGCTGAGCCCATAGCATTTGTGGGGCTGTCTCAATGGCTTTTGGTGGCTTGGGGATACTGGATCGACAAAAATCGGAATATTGTCAGATAGAATTATTCAACAACGTCCGGTTAGGCTTTTGTTGTGCAAAAACCTGACCGGACGTTGTTGAAAAAGAATATATAATAAAGGCTGACTGGGCTGATATCTGCCCAATAATTGAGAAGGTATGTCGCGCTGGAGAAACGTATTCATTTTCTTTAGATATCACTGAGGAAGAGGCCTACAAAGCATGAAACGATGAAATTATGAATCAAATACAAAAATATAAGGAGTTAGAAGTTTACTTCAAGAATGTTGACCACGTGGATGTCAAAACGATTGAGGGAGACACAAGCTTGCGAAGTTTCATTTCTGGAATGCTCTCATATTACCCTTGGTGGATTCTTGTTCTATACCGGATCAGAGAATTTGTTGTTAAACTCCTTGGCTTGGTAAAGCATGAAAAACCTGAAGTACTGCCCGCAATAATGCCAGAAAATCTCCCATTTGAGCCCGGGAAAAATGCTTCATTTTTTATCGTGCGCAAGGCGCAGGAGAATACCTATTGGGTTTCGGAAACACCTCCGGACAAGCATTTAACAGCTATTTTTGGTGTGGTGACAGAAAATTTGAGTAATGGACTCACGAAATTTCATGTTTTTACATCAGTTACGTATATCCATTGGACAGGACCCGTTTATTTCAACCTGATCCGTCCGTTTCATCACCTGGTGGTTTCGAGAATGATGAAGGCCGGGGTAACACAATAAAATCGATCACACAGGGAAAACAGAGACTGGCTGTTCTTCAACGCAGCAGCGGCTTCACTTTTTCCACATTGTGATAGAGCAGATCCAACAGATTGCCATACAAAGAAAAAAAATGGAAACTGACCGATATTTCGATGAAATGCCGGAAGACAGGCGTCTAAAAGCACTGGTAGTCCACAAACTCGTACTGGAATTATTTCCCCAATCCCGGGTGAGCCTGAAATATAAGATGCCAACTTACGAGTCCGCAAGCGGCTGGTTTTCAATTGGTAATCAGAAAAACTACTGGTCCATCTATACGTGTAGCACGGATAAAATTGCAGATTACCTGGCAAATCATCCGGAAATAAAGCATGGAAAAGGGTGTCTCAATTTCAGAAAAAAAGATGAAATAGACATAGAGAGCCTGAAACAGGTGATCCAGAATGCACTAAGAGTAAATCACAGGTTGTTCTGCCTTAGGGGCATTGGTGATCAAAATCGTGACTATTCAGTATGCGCTCCGCCGAGGGGACCATGATTCAAAACACGCATGAATCCATCCCTGGAGC
>JABGPJ010000117.1 GCA_018645005.1 Deltaproteobacteria bacterium
TAAATTTCCGACGACAAAATTCATGCTGGGGTTCCTTTATTGAAGTACGTTAGATGTTTCGATGACTGAGGGTTGGCTCAAAAATTACTCAAGTGTTTCTCATTGGCGTTAAAGAAACACGTTGCCTTGGCATTTTGTCTGCAAAATGTCCAGTCTTTATGGGACTTTTACGGACAGATTATGCCAAGTTATTTTTTTTACGATCCCTGAAACAGCAGGCAGCGACAACCAGAAGTTGCTAGCGATGATTGAGTACGACCTCCTTTACGATCACCCCTTTCCCCTTTAACTGTTCAACATCCATGCTTTGGTGATCATGATCGGGAAGTTTGACACTCACCGTTTTCTTTTTAGTGGTCAGGTTAATCCCGCGAGTTAAAATCTGTTTTTCAAATTCTTTTGTCTGCGTTTTTTTGCCGCCGCTGAAATAACGGGTAATCTCTTTTAAAGGCGTTGCAGAGAAAACAAAATAAAGTTTTTCGGTTCCCGGATGATTGTCGAACTCGAAGATCAGGTCCGAGCTTCGAGGTGGGATAAAGTACTGAAAATTGGCGTTTAAGGGATTGGGGATATCAGTTACCTGCGGGTTGGGGAAAATTTTAAAAAGATTGTTGTTGGAATCTTTACTGACCACATAAGCGTAGAGAGAGGTCAACGGCTTAATCATCACGAAAAACTGATCTCCGGCCCGGACGGTATTGCCATTGTCGATCTTTTGCCCATTGGCATCATAGAGATAGATAAGTGACTCCACTACCTGGCAATCCGTTGCCAGTAAGGATTTATACTCAAGGCAGATCTCGTTTTTACGGCTCTCTTCTGTAAAGGTTTTGTGCACTGCCCGCAGCAGTGCCTGGGTAAATCCCTGCATGCCCGGTAAATCTGAAGATGCGATGGAGTTGATTTTCTGCCCCGATAACGAGATAAAAGAGCCCCCTTTCCCTTCCGTAAGTGTCACACGGTATGTGCACTGGTCCTGTCTTAAACCTCCGATGGGCGGCGGTTCGACCTTTTCAACATATCTGCTCACAATCGAGAGCGCTGTATTTTGCACGATCGTCGGATCAAAGGCGGCTGACTTTTCAACCAGCAGATAACATTCTTTACTTTCAGCCAGGGCGGGATTAGTGGCTGAGAACAGAAAAAACGACATGCAGCAAATTAGAATTATTTTATTCATTTTTTTTAGTAGTTAGAGGTCCAGTTCGTAATGATCTGCCAATCAATATTTAACTACATCGACGCGCCTCCCAGAACAAAAGCGCCATACACAGACGCGGGATAACCGAGCTGCTTTACATAATCCCGGGCCTGCACCCATGCTGTTCCATAATCACCATTGACAGCCTGCTGGTGAAATTTCTTCATAAACTCCATTGTACCTTCATCCTCAATTTGCCATAAGCTGCTGAGAGTTGAAACGGCACCTCCCAGATAAAAACTTCGCGTCAGCCCAAGCAGATCATCTCCGGCAATCGTTTTTCCCAGCCCCGTTTCACAGGCCGACAAAATGACCAGTTTCGCCGGCAATGGGGTTTCATAAATTTCACTGGCAGTCAGCGGATCTGCTTTCCCGTTGGCAGTCAGAAAAATCGCTGACTGCAGTGGATTCTTGCTGTCAAAGATGCCATGGGTTGCCAGATGGATAATACCAACGCCTTGGCCCACCCGGGTGCGGAGATTTTTTTCCTGTGCTTGATTGCCAATCAAGGGTTCATGAGCATAGATTTTTCCCACAGTGATGGCCTCCTTTTTGGCGCCAGGCAGCTGGGGTAATTCCCCTCCGAAATCGGGATCACCGATAACGACAATATCATTTTTTCGCTTTAGGGGTTGCGGTTTGCGATTGATCCAATTTCCAGTTGGTAATGTCACAATAGGAAACGGAGTCTCCAACACCCCCCACGGGATGAAGTAGAGATCCCCACTGGGAACAAGATACAGTTTTTCCTGAACCTGCCACTGCGATATGGCAAACGCTTCTTTGATATCCCTGACCACACTCTCATGAGTGACGGATTCTGCAGAATAGGACTTTTTTGATTTAAGCTGAATGCCCCGATTTAGTTCTCCCAATTCAAAAGCGATCGCGAAATTCTCAACGAGTTGGCTGATGTTTTTATTGGTAACTTGAAGTTTTTTAACGCTGGCCGAGTCAGAGGTGATCATCAAAAACTGAACAGCATCATTCGCTTTGCCGGGTACAGCGTATGCCATTGTTTCGCCGGGCTTTAAAGCGCTTTGAACGGTACTCAATCTGGCTTGTCTAATAGAGATTAATTCAGCTAATTCCGGGTCTTTTTCTTTCAATAGGAGAATTTTCCCCTCTCTGGTTTTGAGTAGAGATTTCTCTTTTTCAATGTCAGCCGGATCATGGGCACCGGGTGCCATATTCACCAATCTTTGTTTCAGGATTTGGGCTTCCAGGGTTTTAATTTCCGAAATCAACCCGGCTTCCCTTTTTTTGTCCAATGCCTGATTTGAAAGCAGTTCAACGAAGGCCCTGGCTCGGGCTCTTTCCAAATCGCTGAACAGCAGCGGCCAGTCCTTTTTCTGGATGTCAATTCTGGCGAGATGATAAACGATATCGGCTTTCCCCACGCCAAAACGGATTTTGGCTTTGTCCGTACTGAGATTTCCTGAGATGGCTTCCACTCCGTTCTGTGCCTGCCTGAAAGCGTGCTCCGCTTGATCAGTCTGTCCTTTGGCGAGCAGGGTGGTTCCTGTCAGAATGCCGACTCTCCAAACATAGTCCGGCATGCCCTTGTCTATCGCCAGGCGAATGGCATGTTGCCCGGCATCATAACACAGGTCATGCAGACCGAGCCTGTTGAATATTCTGGCTTTCAGGGCCGCAACAGTAATCTGCCCCACAGAATAACCCAAGGCCGTGTAAAAACCGTCTGCCTGCTGAAACAGTTTTTCGCTGGCGTTGATGTCCTGGGAAATGGCCAGCGTAGCAGAAGCCAAGAACGTCAGATTCATTGCTCTGCCATAGTAGTTGTCGGCGTGGACCTCATCGTTCATCCCATATAGTGGATGGTTCACAACAAAATGGGAATTATTATAGAGCCGTTCTGCTTCCCTGGACCAGGTCAGGGCTTTCAGGTAATCTTCCTTGAAAATATAAACCCCGGCGATTCCGGTATAGGCTCTTAATTTTGCGGTTGTCAGGTAATAAAGGGATACACGGTTGGTGGGAAATGAGGCGAATTTTATAGGCAGCTCCCATGTCCCGATTGTCTTAACGATCTGTGCGAAATCTTTTAATGCGCTGTCATAATCTTCCAGCCAGATCTTGACCTCTCCCTTTAAAGCCAGTGCATTCAAATCAGAACCGAAACGGTCGATCTCAAGCCTGGACGTAATCTCCAGTTCTTCTTCAGCTTCGGCTGCCTTCCCCATCATCAGCAATATCTGGGCTTTTAAAAATGAGGCCTGCCATAAGACGGCGGGGTCATCATTCGAATCTGAAAGAGTGGCCAGTCCTGCCAGCGCTTTTTCTCCATCGCCGCCCAAATAGGAACTAAAAGCCACTTCTAACTCTTTGGTCACATGAACGCCTAATGGGGTTGTGTCGCCTGCTTTCGGCATCGTGATGGGGTGCTGGGGAATCGGTGAATAGGTAGCGGTCCTGGCCTCCTTTGCAAGAGGCGGATTTGCGGTCCATTCCTCAATTTCAGCCGTTTTTAGTTCTTTCTTTGAGATGTGGTTCGATAACTGAGGGACAGAGACTTTGGAACAGGCTGTGAATAGGAGCATAAACGAAATCAGAACGGTAAAACCAGGTCTAAATCTGAAATTATAAAATGGATTCATGATCACCTATCAAAGTTACTCTCAATTGGTATAAGGATCGGCTCAAAAATTACTCAAGTGTTTCTCATTGGCGTTAAAGAAACACGTTGCCTTGGCATTCTGTCTGCAAAATGTCCAGTCTTTACAGGACTTTTGCGGACAGATTGTGCCAAATTATTTTTGTACGATCCCTGAGAGGTCCGAACCAAAAAACAAAAATTGCTGAGGCGTCACTTCCGCCGACGGGTGGCGCTCAAGACAGCGCAGTTTCAAAAACGATTTTTCCAGTCCCTGCCACTCTTGAAACTATAGGTGTGCAGGCACTATAGTTCAAGAATAAATTAAAATAAAAAATAATTTCAGCCTCTTAATTTCGATTTCCTATTCAGCCGGTCTGGATCATTTTTGATTCTTTCATCAGTAGACAGAGAGCCAGATTGAAAAGAGAAAAAGCAATAAAGACGGACATAGACGGTATCATTCCTTTGTTCAAGAGGGATACGACAAACGAACGGATTACATAATAAAGAGTTACAGCCCCTTCATCATTCGGTTTTAGGCAGAAATAGGAATTTTTAAATCGATAGTATCTGCGGGTGAAAAATGACATTGGCCGCCTGATTTTAGCCGACTTGATGGCTCATAATCCGTTTGATAGGTATCAAAAAGA
>JABGPJ010000039.1 GCA_018645005.1 Deltaproteobacteria bacterium
ATACACGCCTTCTACCTGTTAAAAGATTGCATTTCAAGACTAATTCAGGTAATTGAAATGTAAGCTTTTGAGAAAGGGCTCCCATTTGCCTGCCTGAAATTACTTCGCCCCCGTGCCACCTGCCACCAAAAGCTTTGCCTTGATTAATCAGGAGAACATGCCTGGGTTGATCGTTCTGCTGAAGAAACAGATCCTGATCCAACTTTACTGAATACTTTTCCCATATTTTCAGCAACTTCACTTTCCGTTTATTATTAAATCCTCATAAAAACTTTCTGTTATCGCAGCAAGCTTGGAATTGCTGTTAAATTGAAACCGGTGGGAATGGAGGTTGGACTAAAATAACAGAATATTAATTTCCCCAATTTAAACTTTTTGAAGGAGAGATCATGGAAGCTGAAACCAACGTAGATTCACCCACCCCGGGCCGCATTCCAACTCTTGACATTATACACGACAGATTCTGCCGCATGTTTCGGATCACTTTATCCGGGGCCTTGAGGAGAGTAGCGAACGTGAATGTACAATCCACGGAACTGATTGGATACGGAGAGTTCCTCAAACGGGTCCCGGTCCCCTCTTCTATAAATCTATTTGGCCTGTCCCCTTTAAATGGGACAGCGATCATGATCCTGGAAACCCGATTGATTTTTACAATGCTGGATATTTTTTATGGCGGCACAGGTGAGTTTGATGTGGAGGCAAAAGGCCGAGACTTCACACCCATTGAACAGCGTTTGGTAAAACGAGTCATGGTTTCCGCTCTTGAAGATTTACAAACTGCCTGGAGTCCCTTCTATAAGGTTCGGATCTCTTATTATCGAGCCGAGATAAATAAATTGTTTGCTGCCATTGTGCCCCTGAATGAACATGTCATGGTCACAACCCTGAATGTTGAAATAGTAAAAGCGCCCATGACGATCAACATCGTCATGCCATATTCAATGTTTCAACCTCTTGCTTTTTACTTTAAAGCGAAAGGACTCCTCTCATCACCATTTATTAAGAAGATAACCAACGTTCTGGATCTGGGCTACAAAGCGACACCTCTTCCGCCTCTGGTTAAAAAAGCGACTGCAAAAATCAAACAGAACCTTAATAGATCAGAACCTGGTCATGTGATCGCGACGTCTGGCGAAAACGATCCGGAAAACTACAGAGAGTTGTCGAAACCGGTTCCAGGTGACAAATCTCCTGTCCTGGGCAGTTTACAACATTTAGAACCTGAGATGATTGCCAAACATATTGTAAATGAACATCCACAGACAATAGCGCTCATCCTGGCTCACCTGATTGATCCCGAGAAGACTGCCAAAGTTATTAATGCGTTACCTGAAGATCTTCGAGCAGATGTGACCTATCGGATGGCAATTCTTAAATGGATTCCACCCGGTGTAATGACTGAAATTGAGGCCGTTCTGGAAAAAGAACTTCAGAGTATACAGTCAAATCCAAGTCATGATTTAGGTGGGATAAAGCCAGTGGCGGAAATTCTTGAGGCCATGGATAAAAAATCCGGTGACACCATTATTAGTACAATCAGATCTTCGAACCCTGAGTTGGCTGATTCTCTTGAGAAATCAATGCATAAGAAAGTGAAGGGAACCACAAAAAAAGCCCCTGCGAAGAAGACACCCCGGAAAAAGAAATCTTAGGGGGACCCATGAAATGTCCAGGATTGGCTAGTTGAAAAATTGACAGGAAGGAAAAAATCAGATAAAGTCGTTGCAATATTTCTAATTTATAATATTAAATCGTACGTTAAAATAGTAATTAGTGAATTATATGCGACGTGAACAATATCAAAAACTGTTGATGTGGAAGTTATCAGCAAAACGCCGACCGTTATTAGTGCAAGGGGCAAGGCAGGTTGGAAAAAGCTACCTTCTGGAACAGTTCGGGAAGCAGGAATTTCCCAACTTCCATGTTTTCAATTTTGAGCAGGACAGATCTCTGGCCAGGTTGTTTGAAAGTGATTTATATCCAAAAAGAATTCTGACCGATTTATCTATCCACAGAGGAGAACAGATAGACCATCAATCAGATCTGATTGTATTTGACGAAATCCAGGCATGTCCCAGGGCGCTCACAGGCCTGAAGTACTTTAATGAAGAATTTCCAGAAATCGCGCTGTGCTGTGCCGGTTCTCTGCTTGGTGTTGCATTGTCTCCTGAATCTTTTCCCGTTGGAAAGGTCGAATTTCTGGACCTGCATCCGATGAGTTTTACCGAGTTTTTGAAAGCCTTGAATGAAGAGTTGCTATTGGACATTCTGGAGTCTTCTGCTGGTTTGGAAAGCATATCTTTAGCTGCTCATGGTAAATTATGGGATCGATTAAAAGACTATTACGTTGTCGGCGGTATGCCACAGGCAGTACTGGAATTTGTATCCGGAACTGATGATAAAATGTTGGCATTTAAATCTGTAAGATCTATACAACAGCAACTGGTGGAGAGCTATTACAGAGATTTCGCCAAACACTCGGGGAAAACAAATTCCATGCATATTGTGTCCGTTTTTGAAGACATACCCAGGCAACTTTCGCGAAATTTCGAAGGATCGGTCAAACGCTATCAATTTAAAGATGTGATCCCGAAAAAGAAGAGCTACAACGAACTGCGAGGGCCTATTGATTGGCTGGAAAAAGCCGGTATGATTATCAGAATCCGAATTTGTGACAAAGCAGAATTGCCTTTGGAGGCTTTCTGTAAACGAAACCTGTTTAAATTGGTTATCTTTGATATTGGGCTGCTGGGGTGTATGCTGGATTTGCCGGTTGAAGCAGTGATTTCGCAGGACTACGGAATAACAAAAGGTTATTTTGCAGAGAATTTTGTTGCCCAGGAATTCAGGGCCAGTGGAATAAAGAATCTCTATTCCTGGGCTGAAAGGAATTCGGAAATTGAATTTCTAAGAATCATCAATCAGGAGATCGTCCCTGTAGAAGTTAAAGCAGGAACAAGAACTCAGGCAAAAAGTTTAAGACAGTATATTTTGAAGTATAGTCCTCGAGCAGCAATTAAAATCTCCGGGAAACCGCTTGACAACAAAGAAACAAAAACAGTTAGACATTTTCCATTGTACATGGCTGAAAAGATAAGTAAGGACTCAAAAATTGATCTGTTCAAAACGCGATCATGAGAATCCTGAAAGTGCATTGTTTTGCAACTTCTTTCATATCACAGCCAACCCTCTGATTGACGCAATCCTATCCGCAAAGTAAGCTTGTCTCGTTTGTTATCTATTCTCGCAGGGTGCAATCATCAGATGGTGAACTCGGGGTTATAATCTGGGCTGAATGGCCTCTTCCCCAAAATATTCAGTAGATCTTTGCTGCAAAAGTCAGTGGTTTTTTTTTATATTCGCGATTAACAGGGAGAATCAATTATGGAAGAACAATCCGACAGTTTTTCATTTGAATCATTTAGAAAATCCTTTTTTTACGACATCAGGACCGACATGAATTTTAAATTCTTGTCAGTTCTTTCCGATGAAGAAGCAGCACAGTTTTTTCAGGAACTGTTGTGGAAGATCGGAGATGCCTATAATGACAGGGACTTAAAACCTATCTTAGACCTGACAATGTCATGGCAAAAAAAAGGGTATGAGAAAGAAAAACTGGTATTTCAATATGATGATGGCCCCTTTACAAAACCAGAGAAGAACGTTTCCCAATCAAGACTCGCCCTGCTCACGTCGTCGGGACATTTTGTCGAAGGTGATGATCCAAAACCTTTTGGGATAAAGAACATGACTCAGGCTGAGGCGGAAAAAAGAATTATTGATTTTATTAGAGATAAACCGTCGTTGTCCCATATTCCGTTTAATACGCCGCCAGAAAAATTGAGAGTCCGGCATGGCGGGTATGATATCAGGGGGGTGGAAAAAGACCCGGAAGTGGCTCTGCCACTGTCTGCTCTTTCGGAGATGGAAAAAAGCGGAATCATTGGTGAGCTCTTACCGTTTGCCTATTCTTTTGTCGGAGCCTGTGCTCAAAAACGTCTTATCAAGGAAACAGGTCCCCAATGGGCAGATCATCTGAAAGAAGAAAAAACAGATGTGGCGCTTCTTGTTCCAGTCTGACCTGTGTGCCATATGTCAGTTGGACATATAGCAAGAGTTTTGGAAGCAAACGGAATCGCTACGGTTATCATTGCAGTTCAATCTTTTGAAAGAATGCTAAAAGCCATGATGCTGCCACGGGTGCTGATAACACCGTATCCAATGGGAAGACCACTTGGGGCCCCACATGATAGTCAAAAACAATCCGCAACGATCAAAGCAGCACTTGAATTACTGAATACAGCGAATAAAGGTGGAACGATGACCCACTTTAATGATCCATATACTTAGCAGATCATGGTTCAGCAATGTCCGGTTGGGGTTTTGCAGAAAGCTGAATGATGAAACCTGGATCGAGCTTATAAGGATTTATTAGA
>JABGPJ010000097.1 GCA_018645005.1 Deltaproteobacteria bacterium
AAATAGATTATGTGAAGTTATATATGAACGATCCCTAAGGGTCGGCTCATAAATTGAATTTGATAGTGAATTTTGTTCCGTTTTTGTTGTCCATGTCTATTGACCCATCAAGTTGGTTTTCAGCTAATAATTTAACAAGATTCAACCCCATACTTTTTGTATTATGCCAGTCAAAATCATCTGGTATTCCGATTCCGTTATCCATATAAATCAATTCAATTTGATCTTCATTTTTCTGTAAACTGATAGTAATTTCGCCTTCTTGATCCTCAGGAAAAGCGTATTTGAATGAATTCGTAATCAGCTCGTTAACAATTAAGCCAACCGGAGACGCTTGTCTGGTTCCAATCAAAATAAGTTCAGCCTCAATTTTTAAGTTTACTTTGGTGGAAAGTGTATAATTATGAGCCACACCTCTGGCCAATTTTGTTAAATAAGAGTTCATGTCAAGGGCGGATAAGTTTTCAGATTTATACAATATTTCATGGATATTGGACATAGACAGTACTCGATTCCGGCTATCTATCAGGACTGCTTTTAACCGCTCATCGTCTATTTCCCTTGACTGTAAACCAAGGAGGCTTGAAACTACCGTCAGGTTGTTCTTAACACGGTGATGGATTTCCCGGAGAAGTGTTTCCTTCTCTTTGAGAGATGCTTTGACCTGTTCTTCTGCCTGTTTACGGTCGGTAATGTCATGAAACACGACAATTCCATGCTTCACTGTGCCTTTATCATCAAATATGGGTGCCGCAGTCGCCACAACTATATGATCTTCACCATCATGTCCTCTGATGATAAATTCATCCCAACAGGATTCTCCGTACATAATTGCCCTGGCCAAGGGCAATTCATTTCCCTGGTACTCTGTTCCGTCAAAATGCATCACTTGCCAGTTTGAAGCATATTTCTCTATATCTATATCCCTGATTAATTCCTTCTTGCTGCCTGCAGGGATAGATAGTCCTGCATCGTTCACATACATCAGTTTTCCATCAGGGGCCTTTGCAATTGCAATTCCGACTGGACTGTTGTCCAGCGCCGCCTGAAGAATAGCCTTTGTTTCTCTCAACTCCTCTTCCATTTGTTTACGTTCAGTTATGTTGCGAGCGCTGACAGTCAATCCGATAGTACCCTTGGAAGCCTCTAAAACCCTGGGAGATACCTGCGATTCATAGTAAATGATTCCACTGTCCGGAGTATTATAGACAGTCTCGTAAGATTTTAGTTCCCCGGTGCGCAGTACACTTTCTAAAATCGCTTTGACCTCATTTTGTTTTTTTTCTCCCTCGATATACTGAAAAAGAGGCGTTCCGATTAATTCATTGACGGTTAATCCCGGAGAAGCGAAATTGGCAAACTGGATGTTTAGATTTTCATCCAAAGTAAGAATATGATCGGGAGAGGTTTCCGTAAGAGAACGCCATCGCGCTTCACTTTCACGTAATGCTTCCTCTGTCTGCTTGCGTACCGATATTTGAAAATGTAGTTCTTTGTTTTGTTCAATGAGTTTAAAATCACTCTCAATACTCTTTTTGAACTCCCACATAAGTTCTTGATAGTTTTTTGAAAAGCTCCTTGTTTTGCTGTCAAGCACGCAGATGGTTCCAAAAATTTGATCATCAGGCCAAATCAGTGGAATTCCCAGGTAGAAAGTCATATTCAGATCTATAGCAGGATTATTTTTCCATTCCTCATCTTGTGTAGCAGCCGGAACAACCAATTGGGATTGCGTTTTCATAACCGTTTCACAATATATTCCAGTATTCAAATCCGCTTTTTCATACGGTTCAAACGGATTTCCTTCTGATTTGCTTGAAACTAAAACCTCAAGTTGATCAGGCCACACTCGCATGATTAATCCAGCTGGGACCTCAAATATCTTTGCCAATAGATTTACGGTTTTCTGCCATTTTTCCAGGTATTCGTTTGGCACATCATGTTTTTGATAATTCATAGTGTAACCTTCAAAAATTTTTCAGAAGATATTAAATGTTTGTAAAATTCGGCATTTCTTCAACCATCACCGACAATTGGTCTTGCAGAGTTTCCCTGAATCTACGACTGGTTTAAATCTCCATCAGTATCCAATAGGTTACGGGTGTTATGATCTTAGAATTTACCTACAACTCTACATCAAATTCTCAGACTGTCCAAGGATGGAATTATTAATGTTGGAAAAATTTCCGATGAAGAAACAAAAACCAGTTTTGAGAAGATTAATGAGTACGGGAATAACCTGCTGGCATTTTTAAATGATAATATATATTCATCAAATCTGGAAGAGGATATACTGGGGTGCTTTATAGCGAAACATGAATTACTATCAATCATAAGTACTAACCAGTTTTGAGTTCTCGCTCAAAACACTGAAATTATAGATTTATTGCATGTGAAGTTGGCCGCATGAAAAGAATTAATGATTTCTGATAGTTACTTATGAGTTTTACAGGAACTCTAAACTCTCAAGATAAGTAGTGTGGTTAATAAAATTAAAGCTAAAGTGCTTAAAAAAGAAATACTTTTTGTTGTTATCAAACCAAATGTGCCGACTATTGTCGCGTGTGACGTTGTCAGAATCAAGAGGGTTATCCAAAGTCTGCTGTTACATTCCGTCAGGTTTATGCGCAAACATGGGAAAATTACTATTTCTTTTGAAAAAAGCACCCTAAATATCAAAGGCACATCTGTACCGGCTTTCAAAGTTTTAATTGCAGATCAAGGTGTTGGCATCCCTCAAGACGCATTGGATCGCATTTTCAGTGATAAAACTTCAAAAACAAGGACAAAGGCAGATTCTAAAGAATTACAATTTGCAATGTGCAAAAAAATAATAGACGTTCATAAGGGAAATATTTTCGCTCAAAACAATCCGGATGGAGGAGTTACATTTAATATTGTCTTACCTTATGAGCAAGATGAGGCGAGTACAGATACTGACTGAGACAGCATTAGGGAAAAAGCCAAGGGTTTCGAATCGTGATCCCCTCGGCTCAGGCAATGTGGTGAATAGCTACGAAGAGTTTTAACCAAAACGATCAACGGATATTGGATGAAAACCTTTGCTTTTGTACAATACAGTGCGTTAAGGAGTTTGAGGCCGAGGGGAACAAGCTGCCCGTCGAAGAATCCACCCTTGTGATGATGCTCAGGAGCTATCTGCATGGCGCGATCTCACTCCCATCTTTTGGTCGTCCATCGTTGACTGGTTGAAACACACAAGAGCCTATTTTATAACCAACCCTCGTTCCGTTCTAATTTTTTGGAATGTGGCTTCAAAATCAATCGGCGGTGTTTCCATATCAGGCCTTAACTCCAGGGAAATGGCCTGATCCGCGCAAGTTGGGATGCAGACACCACAGCCGATGCATCTTCCGTCGATTATCTCTGAAACGCTATCATCAATCTTTATAGCGTCCATTGGGCACCTTTCCTGACATTCTTCGCAAGCAGTACAAAGGTTGGGGTCGATTTTTGAAACATAATGGGTTTGCACCATATCAATGGGTCTGGTCATCATCTTGGCAAATCTGAGATTAGGGCAGCAGCAAGAACAGCAGCAACAGATTGCTTCGACATCTTGAGAATTGGTTGGCATAAGAACCAATCCTGCTTTTTCGGCAGCATCCAGAAGCTTTAAGGTTTCTGCCATATCGATCTGCCTTCCCATACCGTTATCGACGTAATACTGAGCAAAATCCCCAAAGCCGAGACAAATCTCTTTTGGGTAATCGCATTCATTACCGAGAAGTGCTTGCTCCTTTCGACAGATACAATTCTGCACGGATATAAAATTTTTATCCTTTATCAATTCGCGAATATTGTTGTAGGTTGCGACTTCTGTCGTGGAATCGATTGCAGAACCCAAAGGGATTGTTCTCATCTGACCGGTTTTTACTTCCGCCATACCCATTCCGTAATACGGAAGATATTCTTCGAAAAGCTCAGCGAATTCGCGATCAAGATGTTTAAGCTGAAATTCATAAATCCCAACGAGGAATTGATAAACCCGATAAAGCCGTTCTTCTCCTTCACGAACTCTATAAATGATTCCTTTTTGAGCCATGTTTTCAAGTTGCTCAGCTAACCCCGCTTCATTCATACCCAATCGACTCGCAATATCAGCAACTCTTTCCGGACGTTCCTTTAATTTCATGGTCAGGTCCGCTTCTTCAGGCGTATAAAGCTTTTCAAGAATCTTAATCTCGACTCCAGTGTCAGTAGCAGGATATCCGCCTGGCAGTGAATGGAAGAACTCTCTCAATTTCGTATAGATGTCTTCATTCATGATAATACCTCCGATGAAGTTACAAAAATAAATACTGTGTTACACTTAATCCCAATATGCTTTTCTGAGTACAACAAACGCCAATGGGGTTTCTCCCCACTTCTCGCTTGGAATACCGATAACTGCAGCCTCGTGGACGTTTTCATTTTCTCTGAAGAAGGTCCGTCCCTCACTATCCATGCCAGAGCAATTTCCGGGTTTCTTCTGGCAGGTTTTGATACCCAACGGTCATATAAAGCTGGCGACCCACGATTTCGCTAATTTCAAAAGTAATTTTTGGTGTATCTATCTAATTTTTCATGCCTGCCTTGGCGTAGTTCTGATTCTTTTTTCATAGTGCAATCCAAGAGAGGTGAGATTAATGAACTGACGTTACAATCCCTTTATCAGAAATTGGATGGATTGTCGAGAAATTGGATAATTTTTTTGGAAATTCCCCCATGGGCGATTATTGGAAGGAGTAGAGTTGGGGCATAAGATACAGCACTTCTATCAGCGAAGCAATAAGTGCGATTATAAATATGTGCGTTGATTTAAATTGCGTGAGCTTCGAGGGTGGTAGATGGTCAGCCCTTTTTAAACCAGTAGCGCTGTCAGAATCAGATAGTTTTTTTGGAATACAGATCCACGGGTATGCTATCTTATAAAACGCTGTGGAATCGCTCCGTTGTGGGAAAAAATTTCTAGAATTAATTGTGATTCGGGTGAAAGATCCTTATTTAAATAATAGGTATGCTGTCACCTAATTTTTTTTTTGGAATACAGATCCACGGGTATGCTATCTTATAAAACGCTGTGGAATCGCTCCGTTGTGGGAAAAAATTTCTAGAATTAATTGTGATTCGGGTGAAAGATCCTTATTTAAATAATTGGTATGCTGTCACCTGATTTTTTAGTCACCTGATTTTTTAAATAATTGGTATGCTGTCACCCGATTTTTTACCTGATTTTGAATTTAAATAATTGGTATGCTGTCACCTGATTTTTCACCTGATTTTGAATTGGTATGCTGTCACCACAGCCGATGCATCTTCCGTTGATTATCTCTGAAACGCAATAATCAGGGACTTAGTTGCGATATTGCATTTTGTTTGATGGGTTATGAGACCTTGCAGCAGTTATTGATGAAACATACCACTACGGAACAATAGAAGAATCGCAATATCGCAACTACGTCCCTATCTATATGTTTTGATTAGCACTTTTATAGGTGCCCCCTTTGTTGATGATCCGTTCCGCAATAACGTCTTTCTGAAATGATATCAAGCTCGTGCGCTTGGGCGTGCTTTGACCGCCGCGTGCCAACGCTTGATGTTCCCATGATTTTCGCCGGGTTCCACTTTCACCCATTTGGCAAAATCAACAGTCACAAGGGCGGTGATATCGGCAAAGGTAAATTGATCGGTAGCGATGTAATCGCGCCCTTCCAGACGTTCGTTCAGTGTGTCCATAAAGTGAATAAGGCGCTCCTTCCCACGCGCAGCAAGCTCTGGGATCTGCACGTAATTGATCGGTCCGGTTATTGCCCGATCGGCCATGCCTGGAGATGAGTTGCGAAGCGCTTCAGCAACCGCCATTAGGCCTTCAAATTCCACTTTGGCATTCCAGGTAGCAACCAAACCCTTTTCTCCTGGTGTATTGCCCAAAAGTGAAGGCTCTGGTTTGTAGGCTTCTGCCCACGCTGCGATGCCGGCATTCTCTGTCAAGATTGTTCCATCTTCCAGTTTTAAAGCAGGAATGGTACAGCCTGGATTTATCTTTCTATAATCGTCGCTGAGCTGCTCAGCCTTCATCATGTCAATCTGTACAATCTCTACGTCAATGCCTTTTTCCGCTAAAAGGATGCGGGCACGGCGTGGACTTGGCGCTGATTTGAAATCAAAAAATGTAATAGCCACGAAAATTTCCTCCTTGTTGGGTTTTGAATTCGGCATAAGGGTTGGCTCAAAAATTACCTGGCATTTTGTCTGCAAAATGTCCAGTCTTTATGGGACTTTTGTGGACAGATTATGCCAAGTTGTTTTTGTACGATCCCTAAGTAAAAGTTGAATTTCGGATATTGTTATACATTAGTTAAGACTAAATCAAGGTCAAGTTTGCTTCTGCTTTGCTCTTGGCCTACGGTCACCATTCCAAATCTTCTTGATGCATTCATACCACTTAAGAGGCGGCACCTTTTTGGGTTGGCATGTTGAAACAGCGATGGGGGTGACTCCACCGGTTCCTCTTTCGCCCGCATTCCCTTGTTCCTGTTTAAGTAGACGTCGCAGTGCCTAACTAGCTGGGAATAAATACTTTTTGGTTCAGCCCTTGATTTTTGATAATTGCACAAGGTCTCAAAAAATGTTAAAATTTCAGTTGTTTTGTAAGTATACAATCATTTATTGTATCGTTTGGGGACTACCCCGACACTTGCGGCGCGCTAGTTTTTTTTTGACAAGGCTCGGGCACCCGTCTACTCAAACATTGTAACTGCAGTGGTTTTGAATAAAATGAAGGAAAATCAATAAACGGAGAGAATCCATGAGCGATGAAACGCGTCCCGGTCTGCCGGAAGGCTATGAACCTGATAAAGTGTGGAAGTGGAATACGGAAAGCGGCGGGCGCTTTGCTAACATCAATCGGCCGATCGCAGGGCCGACCCATGAAAAGGTGCTGCCGGTTGGCAAGCATCCTATCCAGCTTTATTCGCTGGGTACGCCCAATGGCGTCAAGGTTACCGTTATGCTGGAGGAGCTGCTGGCACTCGGCCACAAAGATGCGGAATATGACGCCTGGCTCATCAATATCATCGAAGGGGATCAATTCGGCTCAGGCTTTGTGGATATCAATCCGAACTCCAAGATCCCGGCTCTGATAGACCGTTCAGGTGACGAGCCAATCCGGATTTTTGAATCGGGCGCCATGCTGGTGCACCTCGCGGAAAGATTTAGTGAATTCCTGCCGACCGAACCTGCGCCGCGCGCCGAGTGTCTATCATGGACTTTCTGGCAGATGGCCAGTGCTGCCTTCCTTGGCGGCGGTTTTGGACACTTCTATGCCTATGCACCGGTTGCCATTGAATACGCCATCGACCGCTACACCATGGAAGTGAAGCGACAGCTTGATGTGCTGGATCGTAATCTTGCCGACAAGGAGTTTATTTGCGGTGATAACTATACGATTGCCGATGTCGCCATCTGGCCATGGTATGGTGCGCTGGCCAAGGGGCAGCTTTATAGTTCGGCGGAGTACATCGAGTGTCACACATATAAGAATGTCAATCGGTGGGCGGACGAAATTGCCCGGCGGGAGCCCGTCCAGCGAGGCCGCATTGTCAATCGCACATGGGGCGAAAAGAATCTTGCCGAGCGGCATGACGCCGGCGAAATCGATGCAGCGCTGGTCGCCGAGCCTGAGGCAGCCGAATAAGGCCTACAATAAACCTAAGCTGAGGAGGTGATAAAATGAATCCCACCAACGAAAAAATGGTCGAGATGTACACGACCATGGTTACGATCAGAAAGTTTGAGGAGAAAATCTACGAGCTTACTGCGACAGGATCGATTTCAGGATTCGTCCACCTTTATTTGGGGGAAGAAGCCATTGCCACCGGTGTTTGCTCTACACTCCGGGTCGCGGACTATATTTCCAGCACCCATCGCGGACATGGGCATCTCATTGCCAAAGGAGGCAAAACCAACCTGATGATGGCCGAGCTTTTCGCTAAAAGCACCGGCTACTGCAGAGGCAAGGGCGGCTCCATGCATATCGCCGATCTGGACCTGGGGATTTTGGGCGCCAACGGAATCGTCGGGGGAGGACCACCTCTGGCGACGGGTGCTGCTTTGACTGCTCAGTATACGGATACCGACAACGTAGTCATCTGCTTTTTCGGCGACGGCGCCTCCAACCAGGGAACGACCCATGAAGCCATGAACCTGGCGTCCATCTGGAAACTGCCCGTCGTCTTCGTGGCGGAAAACAACGGTGTGGCTGAGTTCACGCCTCAATCCGATCATCAATGCATCCAGTCGATTACCGAACGGGCTGCCGGGTACGATATTCCCGGCATATCCGTCGACGGTAACGACGTCATGGCGGTATTCGAAGCCGCCACCGAAGCGATCGCCCATGCTCGCCAAGGGAAAGGTCCGACGCTGCTCGAATGCAGGACCTACCGCATCGCCGGCCATTTCGTCGGAGATCCGGAACCCTACCGGTCAGCGGACGATGTCAAAGCGTGGAAAGCCGCAGACAAAGATCCGATTCTACGATTCGAGAAAATACTTCTTGAAAAAAGGATTTGCTCCCAAGCAGATTTCGATACGATAAAACAATCCGTGGACACGGAAATGGATGAGGCCGTCAAGTTCGCTCAGGACAGTCCGGAGCCGGATGTAAGCGAACTCCTGGCCGATGTCTATACCGTCTGAGAAGGATAACGATTTTTATTGAAAGGCACTTTAACCAACAACGAAAATCAAAAAATTTATCGGAGGAAGAATCATGTCGACCATGACACTATCAGCGGCGATAAACGACGCTCTAAAGCTTGAGTTGGAAAGGGATCCCAAGGTCCTTCTACTGGGAGTGGATGTCGGCTTTTACGGAGGCGTTATGGGAGTAACCGCTGGATTGCAGGCTCAGTTTGGCAAGAAACGGGTCCGCGACACACCGATTACGGAAAGCGCCGTAATCGGGGCCGCGGTCGGCGCCGCTGTGACGGGACTGCGACCGGTAGCGGAACTGATGTTCGTCGACTTCATCGGTGTAGCCCTGGACCAGTTGTTCAATCAGGCGGCCAAGATGAAGTATATGTTCGGAGGGAAAGCCAAAGTCCCCATGGTTATGCGAACCTGTTATGGAGCGGGAATGGGTGCTGCCGCCCAGCATTCCCAATCCCTCGAAGCCTTGTTTATGCATATCCCGGGAATTAAGGTCGTTATGCCAAGCACACCTTATGATGCCAAAGGACTTTTGATTTCCGCCATCCGAGACGACAATCCCGTGGTTTTTCTCGAACATAAGATGCTCTATTTTTCGAACGGCGAAGTGCCAGACGAATCCTACACCATTCCCATCGGTAACGCTGACGTAAAGCGGGAGGGCAAAGACCTCACCCTGGTAGCCACCGGTCAGATGGTAGGTTTCGCCTTGAACGCCGCCGCCAAATTGTCGGAAGAGGGAATCGACGTTGAAATTGTGGATCCCCGCAGTCTTTCTCCACTGGATGAGGATACGATTCTGGAATCGGTCCGCAAAACACACCGTTTAGTAGTCGTAACAGAAGAGGTCCAGTTCGCCGGCAGCGGCGCCGAGATCGCGGCCATGGTGGGCGAAAAAGCCTTCGACCATCTGGACGCTCCTGTCACCAGACTCGGCGCACCGTTTTGCCCCATACCGTTTTCGTCTAAACTGGAGTCGGAATTCATACCCAACGAGGAGAAAATAATCAAAACGGTAAAATCCATCATGTAGCCCCACACCAACGGTAAGGCGGGATTACATGCCCGCCTGAAACAACGCTTCCCCAAAACCTGTCCATCGTTCAGATTGAGCTTTTGAACCTGTCCTGATAAGCTGCCTGTTTTTATCGAATTCTCTCATAAAACTAGAATCGTGCAGCGACGAAAGGAGGCTTTATGAAAGCGGTTGAAGCATTGGTAGGCGGACATGTTGACGAAGAGTTGCTTGTCAGGAACTCTCCCCTGTTGAGGTAATTCGGTACATATCGATGCTACTGTCTGTTCTGCAATCCAAAAAAAATGATGAAATTGTTTGTAGTCACACTCTATTGGAAAAATTGGTCGCAAAGTTTTGAGACATTTCCTATACTTGAGACCTAAACCTAACCGGAACTTAAAAACGGCTACACCCTATGTCTCTGCGCATGTCACGTGATTTGTGGTAATAGAATCTGCGAGACCGGAATTGTGAGATTGTTTGACTCAACCTTATTAATAGAAATAAAAAATGACGAACGTAAATAACAGTTTTCAGGAACGGCACTCCAAGGAGTTTATTGAGATGGCGAGTGATGATTCTTACTGCGAACGGATGCCCCATTCAAACGGCTACGGTAAGAATACCGGCGATTGTGGAGATACTGTGGAGATTTTTCTGTCTGTCAAGGATGGATTGATCAGGGATGCTACGTTCGAAATTGACGGTTGTGTTAATACGTTTGTATGCGCCAATACCGTTATCCAAAAGATTTGGGGAAAACCTCTTGATACTGCTTGGGAAATTACGCCTGAACTAGTGGCTAATTATCTCAAAACACTGCCGGCGGAGAACTTTCACTGTGCTGAGCTGGCTGTTGGCGCTTTATATCTGGCAGCAACGGATTATAAGAAGAGAGGGTTTTAGGCCATTCCTGGTTTCATACATCCTCCCCATTTACTGTTCCCAGGCACGACACTGCACTCTTACCGGGATTGGCGTGATTCGTATCGAATTTACAAGAGACAAATCGTCTTCGTAACAAACATCAGTTGACTTCTATGGTTGCCTCGCAAAAAAGCCTTCGATACCGCTTTTCTATACCATAAGCTTCCATTTCTCGGAGAAAATGGACGTCTTCCGAGCCGGCAAAATAAATATCATAAGACCTGTCGGTCATGACTTGAAAATAGTGTGCCAGTTCATGGGCCAGAACAGCCTGCTGTCTGCATGGATCAATGAAATTTCCAACATAGACATTTTTTGTTTTGGGGTCAAACAAACCCATCAACTCCTTCAAATACATTTGCATTATCTGTTTTGCTTTTTGCTCACCATACGTTTCTTCCCATTTCGATTTGGATTTTTCATTGGATTGCCTGAATGTCGATTGCAGCTCAGCCTTATCCAAAAATTCAATTTTCGGCAATGGATGAGAATCTGTTACTTCCAGAACTTCAGCAACCCAGTGAAAAATTTTTTCTGGGGTCTTTCCAGCACTGCTGAGCGGAAAAGCCAAGATCATACAGGCACTGACCAGTCCGACTTTTTTTATTTTTTTTATTATATTTTTCACTTTGTTCAACCTAAAACAGTTAACAGCCCCTGATTTGGTTAGAAAAACTGCGGTCTACTATCTTTTTATTCAGAGGAAGATAAAAACGGGCAGTCATTTCTTGAATCTGTTACCGACCTATTCAGTATTGGTAACATCATCAAAATAAGTCGGTTAAGATCTGGAGGATCTATTTTTCTGGATATCTGGATCACACCGATGATTTCATAGCAATTACTGCCAGAACCATGCCGTATATTTTGGTTTTGTATATCAGCTAGTTACGAAAAATATGATTTCTACTGGTTGAAAATGGACGAGTTCAGCAAAATAATGGTGATAATTGGTGCAAAAAGGCCGATATTTGCGTGGTTTAATATGGGAGTGCCGGTGTTATCCAGAGTTGCTATGTGTCTTCACAGTTCCAAGGATTCCGATATGCCATGAGCTAGAAAAGGGTTGGTTAATAACCATAATTTTTGTGACACTCCTATTGGACATGGCATGGTACTGAAGATTTTCTGGGAATCGTTATGATTCAAGGGCGGTATTTTAGGCATGCTTTCTAGGTCGCATAAAACACAAAAGCCTTAAGCCCGATGGTTCAACGCTCAATGTTTCGCGTTTCACTAGTGCGGATTGAATCCTGTATTTGTACGTTCCAAAAACAGGTAGTTCGATTGAGCAAAAAAAGAAAGAAATAACAGGAGCGGATTAGGCGTAAACGTAAACATGTGTGGTGATGTAGAGAAAATATCAAGCGAAAAAATTAGTAACTTTTTTTGCAGGGAGGGGTTTGTTTATTGTTGACAAACACTTTTATGGGTGACCCTACAGGGTTTTTGGGGCAATATCCTTTGTTATGTTGCTTCGTTCCTGACTTTCAGATGGAAATAATATTTTGGCCTTACAGGGTGTGGAAGTGATTGAGGTACCGAAGGGAGAGTCGATGCTGGTATTCATCCAAGACTATGACGGTAACCTGTTCGAAGTTAAAGCTGAATAAAAGCGAGTTATGGTGTCCCTTATAAGAAACTTAGATTTTTATGCTGCAATTTCAGTCGCCGACTGCAATTGACGTAAGTGAGATGGCGAAGGATCGTCAGTCACCTGTTTGCTGGCCGAACAGTTTCTTCTCCAGCTCGGCGATGGCGAGGGTTGTTTTGATCACGGTATCGGGGTTTAGGCTCATGGTTTGAATCCCGCATTCAACCACAAATTCTGCGAATTCCATATAATCGGAGGGTGCCTGGCCGCAGATGCCGATATATTTACCGCGAGCCACACATTTTTCAATGACGTGTTTCACCATGTCCTTCACCGCATCATTTCGTTCATCATAGATGTGCGCCACCAGTTCCGAGTCCCTGTCAATACCTAAAACCAGCTGAGTCAGGTCATTCGTCCCGATGCTGAAGCCATCCAGGACATCCAGAAACTGATCGGCCAGAATTACATTCGCAGGCACTTCGCACATACCGATCACCTGCAATCCGTTTTCTCCTTTCTTCAGACCGAAGGAAGCCATGGTATCGATCACCCTGACCGTTTCCTGGACCGTTCGGGGAAAGGGAATCATCACGTCAAGATTGGTGAGCCCCATTTGATTTCTGACTTTTAAAATGGCTTTGCATTCCAGCCCGAAAGCTTCCCGGTAGGTGTCTGAGTAATACCTTGAAGCCCCGCGCCAGCCGATCATGGGATTTTCCTCCAGGGGCTCGAACTGCTTGCCGCCGATGAGATTGGCATATTCATTGGATTTAAAATCGGACAGCCGCAAAATGACTTTTTTGGGGAAAAAGGCGGCAGCGATCATGCCGATCCCTTCAGCAAGGCGATCGATAAAGTACTGTCCCTTATCTTCCCAGTTGCTCGTCAAGGCAGCTATCCTGGCCTTGCTTTCCTCGTCCTCCAGTTCATCATAGTGCAGGAGGGCCAGCGGATGCACCTGGATATAAGAGTTAATGATAAACTCTTCCCGGGCCAGGCCGACGCCCTGGTTTGGAATAAAGCTCTGATCGAACGCCTGATCCGGTGCCGCCAGATTCATCATGATCCGGGTTTTTGTTTCGGGAAAGGTCTCCAGGTTCGTCTCCTTGACAACGAAATCCAGCAATCCCTGATAAATGACGCCGTCGCTTCCCTGCGAGCAGTCGACGGTGACGTCCGTCCCGTCCAGGATGGTCTCGGTTCCCTGCGCAGTACCCACCACACAGGGAATACCCAGTTCTCTTGAGATAATAGCGGCATGACAAGTCCTGCCACCCCGGTTGGTGACGATCGCTGCTGCGATCTTCATGATGGGTTCCCAATCGGGATCGGTCATATTCGTAACGAGCACTTCTCCTTTTTTAAACTGGTTGATGCAGTGAACATCCTTGATAATATGCGAGGCGCCCTTACCGATTTTTTCCCCGACCGATTTGCCCTTGACGATCACCGGTCCCGTCTCTTTGAGGACATATTCCAACAACCGGGTTTTGTCCTTCTGCGAATGAACAGTCTCGGGACGAGCCTGGACAATATACAGCTCGCCGGTCTCTCCGTCCTTGGCCCACTCGGTATCCAGCGGGGTAAACGTATCCCGTTTCCGGGAATAGTGATCTTCGATGATCATGGCCATTCGTGCCAACTCCAGGATCTCGTCGTCCTGCAGAACGAATCGAGTGCGGTCGGCCAGGTTGACGGTGATGTTTTTGGTGGGTTGTTTCTGGTCCCGGGTGTAGACCATTTTGATTTTCTTCTCTCCGACGGACTTCTTGAGGATGGGTCGGAAGCCGGTTTTCAAGGTGGGTTTGAAGACATAGTATTCATCGGGGTTGACCGATCCCTGGACGACATTCTCACCAAGGCCGTAGGCCCCGGTGATGAATACCGCGTCCCTGAAACCGGATTCGGTATCGATGGAAAACATGACGCCGGAACAAGCCAGATCGCTGCGCACCATTTTCTGAATGACAATCGAGAGCGCAATTGAAAAATGGTCAAAAGACCTTTCTTCCCGATAGTGAATGGCCCGGTTGGTAAAAAGGGAGGCAAAACACTTGATACAGGCGTCGATGATATCCTCCTCCCCCGCAATGTTCAAGTAGGTTTCCTGTTGGCCGGCAAAACTGGCATCCGGAAGATCTTCGGCGGTAGCACTACTGCGCACAGCACAATCCGTGTTGTTTCCATACTGTTCTCCCAGTTTCCGATATGCCTTGACGATTTCGTCCCGCAACTCATCGGGAAGCTCCAGATTTCTGATCAATTTTCTCACCCTGGCGCCATGCCTGGCCAGGTTATCGATATCGGAAGTATCCAGGGTGCTTAGAATCTGCCTGATTTTAGCCCCGGCCCCGGTTTTCTCCAACAAATACCGGTAAGCATATGCTGTAACGGCAAAACCGTTGGAAATCCGGACGCCCTGGGGTGTCAACCGGCGATACATTTCACCCAGTGACGCATTTTTTCCACCCACCAGGTGGATGTCCTCAATGCCGATCTCGTCAAACCAGAGAATAAAGCGAGTGGCCTTTTCCATGATAATCTCCTTCCCGAAAAAAGAACTGTGGCAGGTGAGACGATGAGGAACAGATTTGATATCATTATATAAAACTGCTTTTCCTGCGTCAATGAATTCCGCATCATTTTACAGGCTTATCAGTCCAAGTAGAAACAGTCATTGTGATCATCGGTTCAGCTTTCCCTGTTCGCTTGCTGCCTGATGGCTGGGACCGGCCATCTCACCGGGTATCATCCATAGATCCCTGATAATCAGCTCACGGCGAAATGAGTGATCCGATCCGAAACTTTATAAACAAGTGTTTCGAAGAAGGCTCTCGTATCTTCAAAAATCATAGAAAAGTCATTTAATCGGTGCCGACCGATATTTGATTCCAATTTTGATTGGGGCTCTGGTCGCTGCTTTAATTGGTTTAAAAGCCGGTTTTTCCTGGGAAGAGATTGAATACATGGATGATGCTTCCACAGAAAGCCCTTCTTCTGATCAGGAGACACAAACGTAAGTTGATTGGAAATTTAAGAAAACGAATCAATCACTGAGAAAGGAGTATACCCAATGTATAAAATACTATTGTGCCGTTTTATCCCTGTATTAGATTGTTCCGGTCTGTATTCAGAACTGCGTTTATAGTCGCAATTGCCACCGTCCTCTCAATTAAATCAGGTGACTCTGCCCTTGAGATGACTTCTGAAGCCTGTCGACCCGCGATTGTTTGTTTCATTGAAGAACAACGTTGGCCAATATCGCGATTAAAGGTCATTGCCACACCGACTGATTGATCGCTAAGTTGCACAGCAGTATAGCTAAGACCAATTCGCACATCGTTGACCGTTCTCTCTCCGGCAAGTTTTAAGGCATGCTCTTTCAATAATTTCAGGTAACTATTCACCACATTGACGGAGTCGGGGGGATTATGATTCAAAACGATGGAAAACAGGACGTTTTCCAACAGCTCCATGGATGGATTCATGCGTGTTTTGAATTATCATCCCCTCGATGGAGGGGTGCTGAATAGATACAATTTCAGCACCATTATTTACTCAATTCGGTTAATAATCTTAAACCTGATCTCGCTCTTTCCAGGTATTCGTTACCTGGAAAAACAGAAACAATTCCAACAGAACTCAAGCCGAAAATGTTAGTTTGGTTCCGGACATGTTTAAAATGAATTTTTCTGGGAAGGCTTTCTCAATTTCCATAACGGCTTTCCTACCAGTACAATGGGTTGGGACTATGAAATCAGGGTCTATTTTTTTAAAGCCCTTGATTGTATTTTCGATGACAGGATCAGCTTCAGGTCCGGTAAGATGGAAGCCACCTATAACCGCATGGACCTGCTCTATTCCGCTTACTTTTTGTGCATATTTGACGGTATTGATAATCCCGGAATGTGCGCAACCAGACAGTACAACGAGTCCCTTTCCTTTCAGATTGGCAATCACAGCAGTATCGTCATCAATGGCATCCTGTTTTTCAATCCCATCCTTTATGCAGCACAAATTGGCGGCTCCTTTTTCAAAGTCAGTCTCCCTGGGAATCTCGCCCAGGAAGATAAAACTGTCATCAAGCAGACCATATGGTTTCCGGGTGGTAACCAGATCTATTCCGGCAGATTCAGCCTTTTCACGTGTAAAAGCAGGCATAGTGAGCTTGAACTCATCTGTTATCTTTACAAACCGTGGACTGGTAAACGCAGCTGGATGCAACACCAGTTTGATCCCTTCTTTCCCAATCTGCTCACTGATCCTGGATAGACCGCCAACGTGATCCAGATGACCATGTGACAGCGCCATTATTTGCACAGATTTCAAATCCACTCCCAAAGCGTCCGCATTGTAAGCTGCGCCATGCTCGGAAAAACCAAAATCCAATAGCATCGATTGAGATTGACTTCCTTCCGTTGAAGTTACAAAAGAGGAGAATCCATGTTCAGCCAAAATGCTGTTCTTGATCTCCATGTCTTTCAGGGGCATCGCCCTTTGTACAATTTCAGAATTATCCTGTGAGACAAGGTCAATATAATTATCCATCAACGTTAAAATCTCAATCTTATCCAGCTGTTTCAAATGGTGAGCCATTTAACCTCCTTTAATTTGCGATTCAATGTGTAAAGGAACTGTGAGTTGATCTGATCGGCGTTTAATTGCGATCATTAATTTGGAAGTCCAACAAGGCAGTTCTGTTTCAGTTCATCAATTTGCAGCTCTATAAAGGCCGACAGTTCCAATAAATCCTCTTCAGAAACGGTCCCGATATTTTCTGACAATTGCATGTACTGTTCTTCGTCCCCGCCGATGGTTTTTTGAATCAAAAACGTGTCCACTTCACCATCCGGCAGCAGTAATCCACATCCGCCTACGACTCCAATCATTTCACAGTTTATGAAGATCGGTACTACAAATTTGACTAGTCCGGCATCACACTCTTCAATCAGGGTTTTATTACTTCTCTCAGTTAAATTGACGATATTTTGATGGGCCAGAGAGCAAATAAAGGCTTGCCCTTTTTCGTTTGCTTTTATTACCGGACACAACTGATTAACCCAGTTATCACGGCCGGTGATGCGCGTACCGTTCATGTCAAACACTGAAACATTGAGACCGGAGCGTTTACAAACAACATCTTCCAGCTCCTGCCATTTTTCAAATGGAGCAATATCCATCAAATTCATTTAATTTCCTTATCAGATTGAAAGGGGTTAATTGCAGATGCCCTTTCCGGTTAATAAATCCCTTTTATAACCATGCTTCTACGCTTGAGCATAAAACAATGAATAGGTGAAAAAACCATAATAATCGGGAAGGTGTAAAATAAAATCGGGGGACTGGGGATGGCAAAGCCGCTCGTATTCCTCCCAGTCTTTTTGAGATGTTTCCGGTTGTCGTTCTCCCCATAACATCTCGAAAAGTGACACCAGGGCGATTTTCATTTCAGTGCCTGTGTCATAATTTAATGGTAACATGGGCGGAATTTGTATTATCCTCAGCAGATTTTTCCGGAATTTGAGCTAACGGTTCGGCACAATTTCCTGCATCAGGCCTGCTTTCCAATTCCGGGACTGTTTTCACTCTGTTATCCCCCAGCAACCGTTCGATTTTGGCAGCTGCCAGGGGCAATAATGCTGCCGCCAAACCAAGCAGGGTCATACCAATGCTCCTGGCATTGCCACCCATAGTCAGAAGGGAGGAATCTTGAGCCTTATCCGGTCCCCGTTTTCCACCCTCCAGCTGACAACCTGGCATTCGCTTACCCCTGTAATTGCCTTTAACACTCCGTTTTTGTCTTTTTCCCTGACATCCGGGACCTGTTCCATCTCTATTTGGCATAGTATTCCCCGCTACTCGGAGTTATCTACATACAACTTGTGAATTGTCGGCTTTACGAGGATCTGATCAATCAGGTAATGAAATTCTCTGGACTCCTCAAGTTTGTTAAACCTTTCCCAGTCAGCAATTGATTTCCATGAACAAATAATCAGATGTTCTTCCGTATCATCATACCGGGTCAGCAGTTTGCCGGATAGATAACCGGGTTGTTTTTTTGCCAGTATTGTCAATTTGCGCAAATAAGGCTGTGTTGCTGATTGCTGTTCTTTAGACATTTTTCTGCTGATTAAGACACTGATTGCCATTTTAAATCCCAGCTTTGAGTTACATAAATCTATTCAGACTCTGCACCCTGTAAAAACATCTTCAGGTTTTACCAAACCATGAGAAAGATTTACTAACAACCGATTCAGCACAAACTATACCAGCAATTTTACCTTTACCCACAAGCTCGTAGAACGTGCATTCATGAATATTTAGATCTCGTTCTCAGAAATTCCAATGTCTTATAATCGCATAAATGAATCTCTAATTGAGCTAAAGAGTCGCATTTCTGCAATTATGTAACCTGACGTGTTTCTTTTGACGCCAATGAGAAACACTTGAGTAATGAACGAAATCACACGCATTTGATGAGCACATTCAGGACAGACCAACGGATCATCTTTCCAGATCTTTTTGCTCAATATCAAAGAGAACGGGTTTTAGACAATGCTGCAAGCCCTTCTCCAATCCGGTAGTTCCATGACAACCTGTTTTTTTACTGCAAGACATGGATTTTCAGCATCCTTTGTTTCGACTTTTATGAAAAATCTGGGGGAAGATTTGATTTCCAAAACTCACTGTCTACAAAATTGTGAGCTTTTATTGAGGCTTCAAGCCAAATTTTGATAACCGGATCAATATCTGGTTTATCGAATTTTCTTATCATTTGTGTTTTGTGCTCATAGCAGTCAATTAGACAGAAACATCAATTATTCGTTGGGGCAGTATCAGCCTAGTATTCTGCTTAAGGATCTCATCCTAAAGTCGGATTGATGAGTTCGGACAATTTAATTTTAAAAAATTCGTATTTTATATTCATTGACGCACTCCGAAAACAGGCTACAATGAAAGGCCAACCAAAATTATCGTGGGGATTAATAAGGGAGATTATCATGGGCAAGAATTGGTTCAAGGCGTCATTCTCGGTGCCATCATTTTTAGCTCTCATTAAAACAATGGAGGTATGAAAACTTATGGATAGCACCATGAGTGTTGAAGATAACGAAATGTTAGATGAATGGCTTGAATCAGAAGAACCGATAGACCAAGGCAATGCGATCAAGGCTCTAAAAGAGGTTAAACATATATTGGAATCATTTTACTCCACTTATGCCAGGAGATATGCTGAAGTGTCGCATCAGTTCCTGCAGTCAGTTTACAAAGAATCGTCACACCCGGATCTAAAAGGAGATGTCTATTTGCATGGTCGCCTTAAGGAACTTACCAAAGGAAATGGGCTAAAGTGGGCTGACGAAATGGGCTGAATGATTTTACTAAAGAAACAAAAAGTCTTTGTGATGTTTGTATTATTTTGGTAATCTGCAGACCAGCAATGAAATTAACAGCAATCATCATTTATTTAGAATACGATATCTTATCAGAATATTAGGACACACCCAAAAAGCATTTTGGAAAAACTATGTCTAATAAACCAACCTATGAAGAATTGGAACAAAGAGTTACGGGACCTCTTCGATTGTAGATACTGGTGAAAAAGCAAAACAGAATGGGGACTAAATTAACGAAATTTATTTTGATGGATATCCAATTTACCATTAGGGATAAACAACATGAAAAAAAATGAATCTTCATTCGTAAAAGTTTATAAAAGAATCATTTTAACTTTTATCCTGTCGAGTGTTGGTGCCATTTTGCTTGTTGGTACAGCTTTGAATTTTATTATCGAAAAAACAACGTTGGATAATTGGAAAAAGAGACAGGAATTTGTCACGGCTGAATTTGCCCCTCAGTGTAATTTTGAAATTGAAGAGGCCCAGCGAACCCTGGAATTATTATCAAAAATGGCCGTGTTTTCAAAGCTTCCATATGTTGATCAGATTAATCTCTCTCTTAATGGTGTTCCGGAAAATGTCGACTTAGAGAAACGAAGAATTCTCCAGAATCTATTGGAAATTCAAGCCAGGTTCACTTCAATTTTTGTTTTAAGAGCGAATGCTGATCTCTACCTTACTCAGCCATATCAGAACCAACTCAAAGCAAGAAAGTACAATTTTTCTGACAGACCCTATATTAAGGAAATCAATAGAACAAAAAAGCCAATTATCTCTAACAGTTTTATTGGAGCGTCCAACATCCCGGTCGTAGTTATAGTTGTCCCTGTGCTAGACAAAAGTGACGATATTACTGCCTATATAGGTGGAGCTTTTTATTTAGATAATCTTTCACGTCTTGTAAATAAAGACCGTATAGGTATCTTTGATGCAGGTTTTATCGTTGACCAAAATGGGCACATAATCGCTCATACCAATATCGAGTTGGTTAAAGAAGAATTCCGTAAAAACTATGTTAATCACCCACTTGTTATAAACTTTCTCGATAAAAGCCAAACTAATGATCAAGAAATAATAGTTAAAGATTCTATAGATCCAATAAATGGGGAAATATACCTTACCAGTTTTGTTAAACTGAAATCGGGATGGGGGCTAGGATTAGCGATAAGGAAAGAGACTGTTATTTCAGAGATACGCATGGACGTATGGAGAATTACGTCTATCGTGTCAATCATTATTTTAATTATCAGTTGTATCGGTATAATTTTTTCCTATTGGATCGGTAAACACTGGGTCTCCACCGAGAAGGATCTCTGGAAACGGACCCATGATCTTGATGAAAGGGTCAAAGAACTTAACTGCCTTTATGGGATTTCTAAGCTTGTAGAAAGCTCAAATGCTTCATTAGATGAGATATTTCAGAATGTAATAAATCTAATTCCGCCTTCCTACCAATATCCAGACATTACATGTTCACGGTTAATTATTGATGGCAGTGAGTTTAAAACAAAAAACTTCAACGAAACCATTTGGAAACAAACTGCGAATATCAAAGTTTACGGTGAACAACGAGGTATACTAGAAGTATGCTATTTGGAAGAAAAGCAATCCATTAAAGAGGGACCTTTTTTAAAGGAGGAAAGAGATCTGATCGAGGAAATCGTTGAAAGATTGGGTAAAATTATTGAGCGTGAACAATCAGAAGAGCGTTTGCGGGAGAGTGAAGAAAAATATCGTTCCATGGCAGAGGCAATGGCAGATTCGGTATATATTTGTTCGCCCGAATTTAAAATTGAATATATGAACAAAGCTTTAATCAAAAGAACAGGGTATGAGGCGGTAGGAGAATTCTGTTACAAAATTATTAATGATCTAAATGAAATATGTCCCTGGTGTGTGCATGAAAAAGTACAAAAAGGCCAGCACGTTGAAATCGAGTTTACCAGTCCAAAGGATAATCTTATTTATAAAGCTACTCACGCCCCTGTATTTCACGAAGATGGATCTATCTCACAAATGACGATCTTTAATGATATTACCAACATGAAACAAATTCAAAACCAACTCATCCGCTCGGAGCGCCTGACAGCCACTGGCCAGCTAGCTGCTTCAATCGCTCATGAGATCAACTCCCCTTTGCAGGCAATTTCAATTTTGCTTGATTCAATGAACGAGAAACATAAACAGACTAAAGAATTAACCAGCAATATTAATTTACTGACCGGGGCTTTTGATAGTATTCGCGATACTGTTAGAAATCTCAGCGATCTGAACCGACCAGGGCAGGCTGAAATAAAAAAAATCAACATCAATGATATCATTGAAAAGACTGTGGCGTTGTTTCGTAACAACCTAAAGAAAAACAGGATTACAACCAATTTGGAATTATCATCCAGACTTCCAAATATAAATGCATCACCGCAACTACTGAGTCAGGTTTTTTTAAATCTGATGAATAATGCTATAGAGGCAATGATTGGAAAATTGATGATTGGTGGAGAGAGTACGAAACCAGTTCGGGAAATAAACATTCAAAGTAAACAGAGAAAAGGAAAAGTCATTATCAAGTTCTCAGATAGTGGACCCGGAATTGTTCAGGAGGATTTAAACAAAGTATTTGACCCATTTTATACCAAGAAAAAATTAATGGGCTTGGGGATAGGTCTCTCAAACTGTCATGAAATTATCAAAGATCATAGTGGAACCATCACTGTGGAAAATTCTTCTGAAGGTGGCGCTTCTTTTACCATCAGACTGCCAATAGATCAGATAAAAGGATAACCAAAGATTTCCTATGAAAAAATACAAAATTCTCTTAGTAGACGATGATCCATTCATACTACAAACAATCGGCCCTGCTCTTGAGGATAAGGGGTATGAAATTACAACAATAGGCAATGGTGCGGATGCAATCAGCCTTATAAATAAGTCTCCTTATGACCTCGTACTCACAGACCTGATGATGGAAAATATTGATGGTTTCCAGGTATTGAAGGCAGTTAAAAAGCTGGAAACGGAGACTATGGTTATTGTTTTAACAGGTTATGGTGATGTGAATCTGGCAATAGATTGTCTAAGGCTGGGAGCAGATGATTTTGTATTAAAACCCTGCAAACTTGAAGAACTGTTGTTTAGATTGAAGAATTGTTTTGGGAATCTGGAGACTAAAGAGAAAATAAAAAGGACGGAAGAAAAACTGGTAGAAAAAACCCTTTATCTGGATAGCATCTTAAGGAGTGCTTCCGAATCAGCTATTACCACAACCGATTTGGATTTGTGTATTACTTATTGTAATCCACTGGCGGAAACGTTTTTTGGGCGCACCGCTGATGAGGTTATCGGGAAGACTGTTCAAGAAATACATATCATGGAGGGTGTAAGCCAGGAGCGTCTGTATAAGGCCATTGAACAAGTGCATAATAAAGGAGAATATCTTTATGAAGTCACTCAGGAACTTGATTCCGGCGTTCGGCATCTTAAGTCGCGAATATCAGGTATAACAAATACTAAAGAAGAATTGGTTGGATTTGCACTATTTAGTCATGATATTACAAAAAGTAAGCGGGCGGAAGAAATAATCAAAGCCAACCTCAAAGAAAAAGAAACTCTACTCCACGAGATTCATCATCGGGTTAAAAACAATATGACAGTCATTTCAAGTTTACTTGGCCTCCAAATCATAAATGTATCCGATGAAAAAGCTAAAGAAGCACTACAAGACAGTCAAAACCGAGTTCAAACGATGTCTAGGATCCACGAAACACTCTATCGTTCTGATAATCTGTCTGCGATTGATATGAAAACATATTTATCGGAGCTTGGTGCAACAATACTCCAAGGGTATACAAACAGCGGAAACGTAAACTTGAAAGTTAAAGCTGAAAATATCATGATTGAAGTTAGGCAAGCATCCTCTCTTGGCTTGATCGCAAATGAGCTGATTACAAATTCTATAAAATACGCCTTTCCTGATGACAGAAAGGGTGAGATTGTTCTCGATCTTAAATCCAATGAAGAAAACGAAGTTGAATTAATTGTATCCGATAACGGGATTGGAATACCAGAAGGGCTAGATTTGGAAAAGACTGATAGTCTTGGATTGAAGTTAGTGAAAAACATCACTGAAAATCAGCTCAATGGGTCAATAGAAATGGAAAGTAAGAACGGTACAAAATTCACAATCAAATTCAATATCGAAACTTAATTATGGAAAAAGCCAGAATACTTATAGTAGAAGACGAAACCATTATCGCAATGGAAGTCGAAAGCCAGTTGCAGAGGCTGGGGTATGAAGTGACTTCGGTTGTCGACACAGGAGAAAAAGCGATTTCAAAAGCTGAGAGCGACAAGCCGGATCTCATTTTGATGGATATTCGGATCAAAGGAGAAATGGATGGAATTGACACTGCTGAAGAAATTCGAAACAAGTTTGGTATTCCTGTCATTTTCTCTACTGCCTACCTAGATGAGGAAAGGATTGAACGGGCAAAGATCACGATGCCATTTGGATATGTTTTAAAGCCGATCCAGGAAAGAGAGTTCAAAGTGACGCTTGAGATGGCCTTGTATGTTGCGAAGGTTCATTCAGAAAGAAAGAAAACGAATGAGGAATTAACAAATAATCAGGAATTGCTCAAAGCGACCCTTGAATCAACAGCTGATGGAATCCTTGTTGTTAATATAAAAGGGAAAGTACTCCATCATAATGCGCGCTTTGCTGAGATGTGGAGGATTCCGGAATCGATTTTGAGTTCGGAAGACGATAATACACTTCTCGAACTCATCTTGAGCCAACTTAAAGATCCAAATTCTTTTTTAACAAAGGTCAAGCATCTATATCAGATTTCTGATGAAGATTTCGATACCCTGGAGTTCATTGATGGTCGATGTTTTGAACGGTTTTCCCGTCCATTAATTCAAAATAGTGTGGTTGCTGGACGAGTTTGGTCTTTTAGAGACATTACCGAACGTAAACAGGCTAAAAAAGCACTACGTGAAAGAGAATCATTATTAACAGCTTTTACGAATGCGCTACCGGATATTTCATTCATATTCGATGAAGATGGAAAATATATTGAAATTCTTGCTTCACAAAAACATTTACTAATTGCACAGCCGAATAGAATGTTAGGAAAGTCTATATATGATACTTTGCCAGAAGGAGTTGCGAGTGAAATTCATAGCGTAATCAGAGATACCATCAGAACAAACGTACCTCAAATCTATGAATATAAACTTGTAGTGCAAGCAGGAGAAACCTGGTTCCAAGGAAGAACATCGCCAATGAAAGAACAGATTGACGGAAAGAACACTATTGTATGGCTTACTCATGATATCACCAAACGCAAGCAGGTAGAGGAAAAACTCCAAAAGAACGAGGAAAGATTCAAGTTTCTGGCTGAAAATATGGCTGACATCGTCTGGACACTTGATAATAACTTCAAGACCATTTATGTGAGTCCTTCGATAAAGAAAGTTCTTGGGTTCACCCCTGAAGAGAGGAAACTGCAGACACTGGAAGAAGTCATGACACCGGAATCTACACAAAAGGCGATGGTGCTGTTTCAACAGGTACTACAACGTGATGTGGAGCAGGGGACTGATCCGGATAGATCTGTCAATATTGAAGTAGAATACTATCATGCTAAGGGGCATACCATCTGGATGGAAAATATCCTGAAAGCGATCAGGGACGAGGATGGTGCGATTATTGGGGTATATGGATGTTCTCGTGATATCTCTGAAAGGAAACAGATATCTAACGAAAATGACAGAATCAATAAAGAGCTAAAGGAGTATAGTACAGGCCTCGAACAAGAGGTTAGTAAACGAACCAAAGAGTTACAGCTGTCTCTTGAGAGTGCCGAAGAGCTAAAAAAAATAGCCGAATTGGCAAATAAATCAAAATCCATTTTTCTTTCTAATATCAGCCATGAATTAAGAACACCTATGCAGGGAATAATCGGGTTTTCCAAGTTTGGTGTCAGTAAGGGAGAAAAGTTAGAAATAAAAAAAGCGATAGAGTATTTCAATAATATTCATATTAGCGCCAAACGGTTAATGAACCTACTAAACGACATTTTAGATTTATCAAAACTTGAATCAGAAAAAGCTGATTATCATTTTGAGGTAGAAGGTTTATCTCTAGTTATAATGAACATTATAAGTGAGTTCTCGGCTGTTGTAGCGGAAAAAGATATTTCAATTAATTTTAAAGAACTTGAATTTGACGATGGGACTTTGATGGACTCTGATAAGATTATGCAAGTGGTAAGAAATCTCATTTCAAACGCAATTAAATTTTCAGAACCAGGTAGTAATTTAAAATTACAAATTGATGAAAAAGCAAGTAATCTTCATTTTTCTATAGCTGATAATGGAATAGGAATCCCAGAAAATGAGTTGGAATCAGTTTTCGATAAATTTGTTCAAAGTAGTAAAACCAGAACTAAAACTGGAGGAACAGGCTTAGGTCTCGCTATTTGCAAAGAAATAATCCTTGGTCATGAAGGTGAAATCTGGGCAGAGGTTAACCCAAATGGCGGCAGTATATTTAGATTTCAAATTCCGATTCACACGAAGTAAAAGCAGAAAAACTGAAATACTTCCGTTTTTTTTAAAATCTTTCCTCCAAAATGGTCTGACCACCGATCATCTAGTCTTTGAACAGCTCTTCAAGCTCTTCTGTAATCAGTTTCATCATTCCTCCAAAATAAGATTAGCAACCAGCGGAGAGGATCTCCACTGGTTGACCCGCCATACCGATCTCCAAAATATTCAAGCTGTTTATTGTTAGCGGCGTTTCGAATTCGGGGAAAACCGGTGGAGAATATCTTACACTGACTGCATCCCCTTTTATCTATTGCAAGCCCCTGATCCGATTGCCCAATGTCGATCACGGCTTTGGGAAGTCGATCCCTCTCTTCTTGACACGAAGAAATCAAATTTATATCATCTCATCTCGTCTTATAAAAAATTAAGGATTATTATCCGAAATAAGGACATTTCATCCCATATAAAGGAGTTTTTCAAATGGCGGATACCATCTCGTCCAGGCAGGCAGACTCAGTCGAATCAACAGGCCAACGGAATAATGGCTCCAACTCATTTCCTGAAGGCGCGGCCAAAGCCCGTGCCGGGGGTGTCAAGAAAATCGACGGATTTGACGCCGTACGGCCCAATATCGTGCTCATCAACTGCGACGACTTGGGACAGGGTGATCCCGGATGTTACGGCAACCCCACCCTGCGCACCCCCAACATAGATCGTCTGGCAGAGCAAGGTGTGCGCTTCACTGATTTCTACGCATCTTCCCCGCTGTGCACCCCATCGCGCGCGGCAATGCTGACCGGGCGGCATTCAATCCGAACCGGATTGATCTTCCCCCTGCCCGCTGAAGGCATGAAACCGGCCGGCAAGGCCTTAATGTCCCTGGGCCGCTTTTTTAGCGGGCTGGGCATCAGTGACACGATCCGCAAGAACTTGGTTGACGGTCTTCCTGATAAAGAGATAACCATGGCTGACGCCTTGAAAGTGGCCGGATACCGCACCGGGATGGTGGGCAAGTGGCACCTGGGTGATTACAGCTACAAACCCCAGTATCATCCCATGCGCCGGGGCTTTGACGAACTGTTCGGGACCCCCATGTCCAACGATGAATTGCCCAATGCATTATACCGCAATGAAACCATGCTCGAAAAAGACATCGGCCTGGACCAGGCCCGGCTGACCGGAATGTCCACCCGGGAGGCGGTCGGGTTCATTGAACGCAATGCTGGCAGCGAGCCCTTTTTTCTGTATCTGGCGCCACATGCGCCGCACCTCCCATTTTATGCCTCGGAAAACTTTAAGGACAAGTCTGCGGGCGGCATTTACGGGGACGTCGTGGAAGAGCTGGATTGGGGCGTGGGCCAGGTCATGCAGTGTCTGGAAGAGAAGGGTCTGACGGAAAACACCATCGTGATTTTTAAAAGCGACAACGGCCCCTGGTTCGAGGGGCACCCGGGCCAAAAACGACGCGGTCGCAAAGGCCAGAGTTATGAAGGCGGGTTTCAGATTCCCATGATTGTGCGTTGGCCTGCGAAAATCCCGGCAGGCAGTGTCTGCAATGTCCCCGCCATGAATTTCGACATCTTCCCCACCCTGCTGGCTGCAGCCGGTCTGGAGCTGCCAAATGATCGCATTATCGACGGCAAGAACATCATGGGGCTCTTCACCGGAGAAGAGAGTCAGGTGCCTCACGATATTTTCTACTTCTATCACTGTGATGACCTGGAAGGTGCACGCATGGGTAAATGGAAATTCTATCGCAGGATCAGTCACTATGTCTGGCCCGTACCGGTCGATAAGCCCGATACCTTTTTTGGCAAAGCCTGGCGCAACGAGTTTTTGGGCTCCTGGCCCAATCTCTACAACCTTGAGACTGACCCTGGCGAAAACTATGACCTGGCTTCACGCTATCCTGAAAAATGCGAGGAGATTGAAAAAATTATTCTGGGTTTCGAACAGGAGATGGACAGCAATCGAGGCGGGTGGCTTTGATCCCTGTTTCATATGAGGGCACCTTGGATTATCCATTTCAATACCTGAAGAAGGCCTTTCGAATGTTTTTCGACTCTATTGTCGCTGAAAAAGGCATTTGATTGTGTGGTGCATCCTGTTGGCCAGTGAGACGTTGAAGAGAAACACAAGGTCGACTTGCTAAATCCAGTTCGTGATAAGGCAGTAGCTACGCTACTCGCCAAATGTCAAAGGGCCTTAACCAATCAGGGTGTCTTTACAGAAAAGAAGGAGGCAGCAACAGCTGATATTAGGCAAAAGCTAATTGCAACATGTGATGACGGAAGCCTGAAGTCAGTCCGCGATGCTGCATTACTATCAGTAGCATTTTCAAGTGGAGGACGTCGCAGGTCTGAGATTGTCAGGATGCGATATGAAGATCTCAAACAGGTGCCGGGTGGTTACACCATCAAGCTCTATTTCAGTAAAGGCAATTACCAAGGTGTTCCACGCGAATTCCCGGTGAAAGGTGTCAGCGCAAATTTGCTGACTAAGTGGCTGGAAATGTCAGGCATTAATCCGGGACCATTGTTTCGTTCTGTTGGGAGATATCAAACAATAGGCGATATTTTGAACGCTAAAGCTGTGAACACGATTTTTATCAGGCTCAGATCTTTACTATGACTCCGGCAATGTCGGCATCGGCACGACGACTCCGGGTTATCAATTAGAACTATCAACAGACTCAGCCGCTAAACCCACAAGTAATACCTGGACTATTCCTTCAGACAAATGTTTAAAAGAAGACATCAAACCGTTTGTCGACGGATTGGTTTAGAATTTCCACCATTTTACCCCCCAAACCATTCCACATCAATCATCCTGTTTACTGTAGCCCCATAAAATCATAGCTAATCCTTTATCGAAAAACATTCAGATGCTTATCAAGATTTTTACTTGAAGATTCGTATGTCCTGGAAGTTCACTCTATTGCGCTGCGATTTGGGCTCATTATTTTTGGAGGCAACAGAAAATCTTTGAGATATTCCCATGATTCTTGTACACTACCAATAAGCAAGTATATTTGTGGTAATCCGCAGCCTTTTGGAATTAGATAAAATATCAGAGTATTGAGGCACCCCTAACCGTATTTTTAAGTACATTGTTATGTCAAATAAACCAACATACGAAGAGCTGGAACAGAGAGTTAAGGAGTTGGAGCAGGATTCCCTTCAACGCAAACAGATGGAAGAGACGTTGCAGGAGTATAACATATGGCACTCCACGATGATATCCAATATTGGTGACGTTATTGGTATCATGGGAATTGATGGCATCATGAAATATAAAAGTCCAAATATTGAGAGATGGTTTGGATGGAAGCCGGAGGATCTTGTCGGTTCGAGTGGTTGGCATACTGTTCATCCGGAAGATATTGAAAGAATACAAAAAGAATTTATAAAAGTGCTCGAAAGGGACAACACGCAGGCTAAGGTTGAATACAGGTATAAATGTAAAGATGGAACCTACACCCCTCCTTGGTTAACTTGGTGGGCGATAACGATATATCTTTTATCAGGTTTCATTACTGTTTTTCTGTTAATTCAATATCGAACACGCAACTTGATTCAGAGGAAATTGGAACTAGAAGGACTAGTGATGAATCAATGTCATTAACTTAAGAACATAACCGACAAAGTGTCTGTTATGAAGCCGTTG
>JABGPJ010000128.1 GCA_018645005.1 Deltaproteobacteria bacterium
GTCCGATTCAACACCTTGACCTCCATTTCGATCTGGTAGGAATCCGGGTTGAAGACCAGCGTTTTATATATCTCAAGTCCCGACGATGTAACCCCCTGCAGGGTCAGTTTTTCTGGAGTCCCCCTCACTGAGATCATTTCACGGGAAGCATGATAATTAACGGGTGTCCCCTCTGTTCCAGTATCGATTTTCCAGACTCTGTTCTCAGCGGACAGGTCGCCCACCATATTAACCAGAAGATTCGGGTCATAAGGCTGGAGTTCCTTCTTTTTCCCCGTAAACAGGGACTTTCCCCAATCCACAATATCGAAATGGGGTTCAAGCGCATGTTTGTGATTTTTCAGGAAAAAACTCTTTACTGCACCATCTTGAGAGTCGATTTCGATCGCATAAAAACGATTTTCGACAGTAATTGTTTTCCTCTGGGCATTTTCTACCTGCACCGGCTGCGGTTGAACCGCTGCCTCGGATACGGGTCCGGAAATCTCTTTTGAGGTCTCAACCTTTTCAACAATCTGGCTGGGGGTTTGACTCTTATCGGTCTGGGTGTTTTCCGGAGGTGGAAAGAGCGTGTAATAGACGAAGATGGCGATGGTTGAGATGATAAACGCCAATAAAAAATTTCTATCCATTATTCCTGATTGTCTTGAATGATATTGAATCGGGGACCTCATCCACACCGCCCTCATGAAAAGGATGGCAGCGTACCAGTCTGGTAACCGAAAGATAAATGCCCCAGAAAATCCCGTGCTTATGCAGAGCCTGTTTTGAATATTCCGAACAGCTGGGGTAGTAAATACAGGATGGTCTGAGAAATGGAGAGATCACTTTTTGATAGAGCCAGATAGCAAAGAGAAAAGGCGCGCGTAAAAATCGATTCAGTTCTCTAAGTGGATTCATCGGGCAGATGGGTAAAAAGATGTTCGATCATCTCTTGGATCTCAGTCAAAGAGGGTACTTTTTTTAAAGGACTGGTGATAAAAACAGCGCAATCTATTGATCGATGCTGGAGATGGTTGGAAAGGCGCAACGCTTCTCTGATCAGACGTTTGAGCCGGTTTCTGATTGGTGCACTTCCAACCCTTTTGGAGATCGTTATCACAACCCTTGCATAACCGTATGTTTGCAGAAGATAACGAAACCTAAGGAATCCACAGGATTGATACCGACCCTTTTGAAACAGAAGATCGATGGATTTTCTACTCTTCAGCCTGTGTTTTCCGGAAAAGCCATGTCTCTTCCTTTTTTGCTTATGCACTCAGTACTTTTCGTCCTTTTCTTCTTCTGTTTTTGATGATGTTTCGTCCTGCCTTGGTAGACATTCTCTTACGAAAACCATGCTTCATCTTTCGCCTGCGATTGTTCGGCTGAAATGTTCTCTTCATTTTTCCTCTTTATTTGTAATATTAGTACAATCAATCTTTAAAATTAAAAACTTTTGAGGCCTTTGTCAATTAGTACTTTTCATTCAGGCAGCAAAATGTTGGTTTAATGGCGTTTTTAACCAATTTATGGACTGATCAATCTCAAAGGTATAACAGCAAATAACCCCTCACAGTCATCCGTGGAACAAGAACAGAATGAAAAAAATCGGATTTTTTTTTGCAGTGCATACGATCTACCCGCAAGAAAACAGTCTCAAATCTCCGATTAGGCGGGAATTTTGCAAAGTTAATTTTAGACCTGTATGTAATAAATATCTTTACTAGGTGACGATAGTATCCTACCCACTTCAAATTGACACTGTGAAAATGACAGCGAGCATTGATTACAGGACCAGAAAAGCCTCAAACCACAGTATACCACTATTTCTGAAATATCTGGGTGTCTTGATACTACTGTTGCTGATCAATCAACAGACAGCGAATGCCTGGGATCTGGAGTTGGGGGTTCACCATCTCATGCCGAAACTATCGACAGGCGAACAAAAATATGAAAATGCCTCCGGGGCCGAACTGAAATTCAAACCGGTAATCAATAAAACCATTACCGGTCAATCGGCAAGCATTGGTCTTATTTATGAAAAATTCGCTTTTCAGTTGGAACAGGTATCATACCAATATGAATCGGATATTCTAACTGAATACGCGGCTGTCATGAATGGTACCACTGCCAAAATTGAGATGAAGGAACAAAGAGTGGGAGTGAACTATCATCTCGAAAGAGAGCTGGCCGGACTGTTTGCTGGTATTGGGATGACCCGTGAGACGGAGAAAATTACGACCGGTGGTGGTGAATGGATTTATGAAGCGGATGTGCCATTTATCAAGATTGGAATCGATTTGATTCTGAACTCATGGCGGATCCGAATTGAACAGGTTTACTTCAGCTTTGGCGAACACTCATCCAAAGTCAGCTCTTTTGGAATTCTTCTCTATCTGTAGTCAATCTTCAGTTGGGCCAGGGTTTAGATCAGTTCAAGCGTGGCCTGCGGTCTTTTTTGTATCAACCGGATCGTACTCTCCTGAAGCGATAAGATGTGCACCACAAAGAATTCAGCTGTCAAGATCTTATTGTACCACTTTTCAAAAGCAGGATCCCTGGCCACCTCCTGTCTTAAATTGTAGAAGTTGGCCCCCTCTTCAGCTAGGATTCGTTCTGCTTCAATTGCCTGTATAATCAGGTGATAGCAAACGATCACATCACCAAAGAGTTTTAGTATCTGTTTCGCATAAAGGCCGGAAATGCGATTGTCAGCCTGTTTTTGCCCTTCCATAATGTCACCGAAAAGTACAATCAATCCGCCAATATAGTCACGCCAGATGGCAATTGTTTCGATCAATGACTCGGACATGACAAGATGAGCGTCGATGGTTTCAAATTGCTTCAGCAGCTGGCTGAAGAGTCTGCCTTTTTTACTGGGCAGAATCTGATCCAGAAACAGCTCTGCGACCCTGTTTTCGTCCGGTCCAATCAGCATTCCCGTATGCAGGTCTCGGAAGCTCTGTTCAATGATTGATTCCGGGTCGAAGGCAATCCCTCCCCCCTGGCGAAGGCCTTTTGCCAGAGCTTCGATACTGCTGACAGATCCGTAAGATTTGAATATGGATCTATACAGCGTGAGAAGATCAGAAAAGTATTCCCGTTGACCTTCAGCACCGTGTTGAATGCAATCAAGATAAAAGGCCGACATGTGGATGGCCCCCTGCAGCCCTTCGTAAACTGATTTGAGGTGGATAAGCACTGGCGTGAGACTCAATTCCAGATCGCGACTCGGTGTGGAATCATTGGGTTGAGACTGGCAACTGTAGGCTTTCAAATCAAAACAAGCGTTTCTGGTCTGGGCGACACTATGCAGCGTGAACTGTGCATACCAGTCCTCCAGGACACTGAAAACAGCTTCGGGATCTGTGCTGAGATTTTCGAGCAGAAAACCACGGCACTCTTTATCGGATCCAAAACTGATTTTACAGCAAGGAACCCCTTTCAAACCTGTCGTTGCATAAGCACTTTCCACCCGCACGCCGTTATCAACCATTTGGCCATCTTCAAGGCGAAAGCGTGGCACAGCCATTAAACCAATTTTGTTCTCTCCTTTTTTACCCGTCTCTAAACCCGTGGTGATCAGGTAGATGAGATTTTCGTTCAGATCATGATCTCCGGCTATGACCCGCTCTTTCAAGCCCGTAATCGAATAATAGCCCTTTTTCTGCACTGCGGCGGTCCGAGGGTGCTCTAAATGGTGTGTGTCACCGTATTCATACAAGCCCAGCGCTCCCGACCATTCGCAGCTAAACAGTTTTTCTCTGAAGATTGAAGTCAGTTTTTCGTCACCATACTGTTGAATCAGTTTCCCAACCTGGATCGTTGATGCCAACGTATAATAAATTGCTGGATTTGCAGCAAAAAAAATCTCTTGAATCCCAATCGCCACAGACTCAGGAATCGGTTGACCATCCGGCCCCATACCACGACAGATATTCTGCCAATTCCCTTTTTGGATATTCTTCCAGGCACTCTTAAAACCCTTGGGAAGTTTGGCACTACGGTTCTTGAAAGAGACCCCATTTTCATCCCCAGACCGATTTAGTGGCGCCAGAGCTGTCTCGGCAAATCCTGCCCCGTCTTCTACCAGACGGAAAAACTGCTCTACATCCCGGTCCTTGAAAGCAGTCGCATGAGTCAGCACTGCAATCTGCATCACACTACCAAGTAGGAACCGGGTTTCGATTGAATCATCGATTGTCATTTTAGTTGCTCTTATAGTTTTAACGGAATAGACAGTGCCTGAAATTGGGAATGGGACACAGTTATCATGAAAAAGATAGCACGGCAAAGGATTTGAGACAATGCCTGTTA
>JABGPJ010000066.1 GCA_018645005.1 Deltaproteobacteria bacterium
GATGTAATTATATCCAATGCCAAGAATAAAAAAGCCGGCTTTATGCCGGCTTTTTTTTTGCTCTTTTTTTCTGATCCAGTTCGGGTAGTGATAGTTGTTAAGATGAAATAAATTTAAGGAAATAGAAAACTACAGATACACCAGGCCGGATTCAAATAGCTGAAGTCTTGGCGTTAATAAATTCGAACAGGCCTTTGTAATCAGAAAGTTAGTTTTGTAATTTGATTCTTTTATGGGGACGATTGAAAAACTGTCTTTATTAATAAGTTGAAATATGGGATACTCTTTATTTAGAGAACCATAAGCAGCCGGCTTATTTGCTCATTGGTTTGATTGAATGATTATATGATGACAAGACATCAAATATCGAAACTAAATATTAGGCGACAACCATGCGTCCTACTGATGCGTAGTCAGCCAGCCTATTCTTTGCGCAAATTTAGATACCTAGTAGGGAAAAATGTCTGAACAAAGTAGTGGCATTGAAGATATGAAGGATATCCTGCATGAATTTGTTGTGGATTCAAAAGAGATGTTGGAGGATATTGAGCCCGTTCTGATCGAATTAGAAGCAGACTATGATGAAGAAAAAATTAATAAGGTGTTTCGCTGCTTTCATTCAATCAAAGGTGGGGCAGGATTTTTGAATCTAAATAATATTCAGAGGATTACACATTCAGCTGAAACACTGTTGGATCTGTTTCGCAAAGGGAAGCTTGAATTTGGTTCTGAACATCTCGATATCATGGTGTTGGTATGTGATCAAATCGTCAGAATTCTGGATCAGGTGTATGAATCACTGGTGGATGAGGGCTTTGAAGCGGAGAATGAAACACTGTGCCAGATTATGGACGGTCTGATTGAGAATGGGGGGACATCGGCATCTAAACCTGAAGCGCTCCCACTGACCGACGATCTTCTTGAAGCTGAAACTGCAGAAATTGTAGAGGTAGTTGAAGAAGAGATGGAAATCCCCATTACGGATGAAATGGTCGGGCAGTTTGTGCAGGAAGCTGAAGGCGGATTTGAGAAAATTGAAGAAGTGTTGCTAATCCTTGAAAAGTTTGGATTTGACCAGCAGCTGCTGGATAATGCCTATCGTTTGATCCACAGTTTCAAAGGAAATTGTGGGTTTATGAATTTTAAGCACTTGGAACTGGTCAGTCATAAGGTTGAGACCGTTTTTGACGGAATGAAAAATAAGGAAATTCCGACAAAAGAGGAAAATGTTACCATCTTGTTCCAGGTTCTGGATGTCATTCGTGCGACGGTTCAACAAATCGGGCAGAAGGGAAGTCATGTGATTGAGGAGTATCAGCAGTATCTGTCGATAATGGACGGGATCATAGATGTATCAGAGGTGAAGAAACCTGGTAAATCTGCCAAAGGGCAGATAAAAGCTGAAAGCCCCACAGTCACATCAGCTCCCACCGCACAACTATCATCCCCTGATATCCCAGTGAAGACGGCAGATGAAAAAGCAACCTCTGCCAAGCAATTGCAAACGGATATTCGTGTGAATCTGTCTAAGGTAGATAAGGTTATCAATCTTGTGGGGGAGTTGATGATAATCAGTCAGATGATCACCAGCAATATGCAGGAAGATTCGGATACGACAGGGCGAGCGTCCCATCAATTGAATAGCCTGATTACAGAGTTGCAGGATGTGGCCATGTCCATCCGTATGATACCGCTGGCTGGAACCTTTCGCAAAATGGTGCGTCTGGTGCGGGATCTTTCAAAAAAATCTGGAAAGCAGGTACAATTTGAAACAAAAGGTGAGGATACCGAGCTTGATAAAACAGTTGTTGAGCAGATTTCAGATCCGCTTGTCCATCTGGTTAGAAATTCTATCGATCATGGCATTGAGCCCCCTGACGAAAGGGAAGCGCTTGGAAAATCACCCGTTGGCAAGCTTATTATCGAAGCCAAATATGAAGGCAATGAAGTCTGGATCAATATTATTGATGATGGTAAAGGCCTGAGCCGGGAGAAAATCCTTGCTAAAGGGATCGAGCGTAAGCTTGTCTCGGAAGAGGAAACGAAAGACTGGTCAGACCAGAGAGTGTATAAACTGATTTTCGAACCGGGATTCTCTACAGCTGAAAAGGTTACCTCTGTTTCTGGGCGGGGGGTTGGAATGGACGTCGTCAAACGGAATATCGAAAAAGTAAAGGGGCATGTTGATATCAATAGCATCCCTGGGAAGGGAAGCACCTTGGGATTACGGATTCCACTAACACTGGCTATTATCGACGGAATGCTGCTTCGTGTCGGAAAGGCTGTCTACACAGCTCCATTGCTGGCAATTCGAGAATCGATCCAGGTCAAGCCCTCAAATATCACCATCGTGGAAAACCGTGAAGTGGTTATGATTCGGGAGCAGTTGGTGCCGGTGTATAGGCTTCATAAACTCCATAATATCAAACCGCAATATGAGAACCTCGAAGATGCTATTCTAATCGTGTTGGAATACCAGGATGACGTTTTTGGTTTAATGGTGGACGAGCTTTTGGGGCAGTATCAGACGGTCATCAAAGGTTTGTCAGAGTATCTGGGCAAAATACCGGGTATTTCAGGGTGTTCGATATTGAGTAATGGTGAAGTGAGTTTGATTCTTGATGTAGCTGATTTGAGAAAGGAAATCGCATAATTTGCTGATCTTATGATTATTGCATTTGTTCAAACTAAAGGTGGAACCGGGAAGAGTACACTGGCACAGAATATTGCTTTTTCAAGAACAGTTCGGAAGGCATTTGGATCCATTTCTATTGTTGAAATGGATCCCCAGAAAACGCTGCATAAATGGTGGCAGCGGAGGCAGGATAATGGTCATCGAACCACCAATGTCAGCTTTACGCACATTTCCAGAACAGAAAAGGATATCATCCTGCAGGAACTGGAAGAGCTTGAGAAAAGTAATGATTTTTTGGTTCTGGATGTCCCGGGAGAGAGTATCAGTAAATTCCACACTCAGTTTGCGTGTGCAGTGGCTGATCTGGTGCTGATTCCGATGAGAACATCCACCCATGATGAAGAAGCCTTTGAAGATAACCTTCTGCCAATCATAAAAAGAATCATGGAAGTGGATCGTGAGAGTCGGAACGCATTTTATGTTGTCCCATCTTTTACCCATCCTCTGGTTAAACGGCAAAATATCATAGAGTACTTTCACGGCATACTGCCAGATTATATTCACTGTTTAAATGCCACTTTTTCTTTTGGAACTGTTTTTGAGAACTATTCCAGAAGTGGAAATAATCTTTTTGAATATGCAGATTCGGTAAAAGCAAATCGGAAACTGTACGAGCAGGCGAAAAAAGCCATCAACGAAATCGAAACAATCGCTGAGGCAATAATCACTTTACGGTAGATTTATGGGATTACCAACGAAAAAGCAGCTGCAAAAACATCGCAGGGGGACGCGTAAAGCGCTGGATACGCTTGAAGCTCTGAACGATTCAGACAAGCAGGCGAATTCTGATGTTGAAAAAACCCAGGATCATAAACCTGGCAAAGGCGAGGTGAGCTCGTCCAAAAAAATGACAAAAGCGCCTTCTGCCGCAACCAGTAAAAAGAAAAAGCCAGCTAAAAAAATAACCGCTAAAAAAACGACGGAGAAGAAAGTAGTTGATAAAACGACAACAGTGATAACGGAAGCGAAAACGGAAAACCAAATGTCGATTGAGAAAAAGAGAGAATTGGAGAAATCTGAGATAAAACTGGAACTGGCAGATGAAAAAAGCGAGGCTCCAGTAAAACAGGACATAAGAAGCCAGAAAGGTAAAACAGAAGCAAGTAAATCCATCGAAATCGGTCAGGAGGACGATCTGGATGAAGATACGCAGAAAGACCGCTTTTTGTCATTTCGGATTGGAAAGGAGGATTATGGTATCGAAATCCGGTTTGTGACTGAGATTATTGTTATGCATACAGTAACCGAGGTTCCGGATACGCCGCCTTTTATAAAAGGTGTGATCAATCTGCGTGGGAAAGTGATTCCGGTGATGGATGTGAGGGAACGATTCAATCTGGAAAAAAGGGGATATGACGACCGGACCTGCATTATTGTCACCGATGTGGGTGAAGTTACCGTGGGTTTGATTGTCGATACTGTCAATGAAGTCATCGATATTCCTGAAAATAATATTGATCCCCCACCTGCAACTCATTCAGGCATTGAATCAAACTATATCAACGGAATGGGAAAAGTCGGGAAAAAAGTGAAGATTTTATTGGATGTGAAAAATGTTCTCATTTTCGATCAGAAAAAAAATATATAGGAATGGATTTGGCGTTATCTGGAAATAATAGTGGAAAAGGATTGATTTCAATTTCAGACCAGGAGTTTCAACTTTTCCGAACCTTTATCTATAATAATTTCGGAATTAATCTGACCGAAGTCAAACGGGCGCTGCTCGTCAACCGCCTGCAGAGAATACTGCGTCGGGAAGGCTTTACGTCGTTTGAGGATTACTACCAGGCGATACAAAAAGACAAAACCGGGCATGGCACCAGTGAGCTCATTGACGCGGTTTCTACAAATCATACTTTTTTCTTTCGTGAAAAAGTACATTTCGATTATTTGATGAGTACAGCGTTTCCATTTACAGTCAACCGCTTGCTACAGAAAAATAATAGGGATCTTAGAGTTTGGTGCGCGGCTGCTTCCAGCGGGGAAGAGCCCTATGTTCTGGCCATGCTGATTAAAGAGTTTTTGGGTCAGCAATATAATCAGTGGTCTGCCGGTGTACTGGCAACAGATATATCCAACAAAGCGCTGAGTATTGCTGTGGAGGGCAAATATTCGAGTGAACGTCTGGAACAAGTACCGGCAAAGTATAAGTTCAACTATTTTGAAAAGGTGGGCGCAGAGGAATATCAAGTTAAGGAGAGTCTCAGAAAGGAAGTCCTTTTTCGTCGGTTTAATCTGATGAACGAAACGTTTCCTTTTAAAAAGCCATTCCACATCATTTTTTGTAGAAATGTGATGATCTATTTCGATCATGAAACCCGGGATGAATTGGTCAGAAAAATGTATAACTGCACCCATCCAGGGGGCTATCTTTTCATCGGAAATGCCGAGACTCTAGGCAGAACCAATTGCCCCTATCGATATATTGCACCATCTATTTATCAGCGTGATGAGTAACAATGTTGAATCATTAGAACTATGCCTGTGCAAATCCAAAAAAAGATAAAAGTATTGATTGTTGATGATTCCGCTTTGGTAAGGAGTATTTTGGAGGCAGGACTCAGCAAGGATCCAATGATCACAGTTGTCGGAACAGCGTCCGATCCATATATTGCGCGGGATAAGATTCTGGAACTGGAACCAGATGTTCTGACCCTTGATGTAGAGATGCCAAGGATGGATGGGGTGGTTTTCCTGCAAAAGCTGATGCCCCAGTATCCTATTCCAGTGATTATGGTCAGTGCTTTGACCGAACGGGGTAAAAAAATCACAATGGACGCCCTGGAAGCTGGAGCCATTGATTTTGTGACAAAGCCGAGTACAGGTATTTCCCAGGGTCTGAATGCCATGATGGCTGATCTGCGTGGTAAAGTGAAAATCGCAGCGACCGCGGATGTTTCTCACTGGTTAAATCATAAGCATTCTCTGCGCAAAATCCATCAAAAGCATCGGGTGCTGTCGGGTGGAACCGATAAGGTGATTGCAATAGGTGCTTCAACGGGCGGTACGGAAGCCATACGCACAATGATAAAAATGCTTCCCGTGTCAACCCCCGGAGTTGCAATTGTCCAACACATGCCTCCGGGATTTATTCAGGCTTTTGCTGAAAGCTTGGACCGTCAGTCTGCTATGAACGTGAAAGAGGCAAAAAGCGGTGACCGTATCATGCCGGGTAGGGTTCTGATTGCTCCTGGAGGTAAGCAGATGACTGTTTACCGTTCTGGTGGCGTTTATCTGACAAAGATCTTTGACGGGGGGCGGGTCAACGGGCATTGTCCTTCGGTTGAAACACTCATGAACTCCGTAGCGGAACAGGTGGGGGATAACGCAATCGGTGTCATGCTGACAGGTATGGGAGGCGATGGATCGCAGGGTTTGCTGGCCATGCGAAAAGCCGGGGCAAGGACCTTTGCGCAGGACGAGAAAACCTCAGTCGTTTTTGGAATGCCTAAAGTAGCGTACGAAATCGGAGCGGTGGAAAAAATGCTGCCAATTGATGCAATTGTACCGGCAATCTTAAAATCATTGGAACAGAAAGTTGATTAGGTATTGTTAAATGAGCCAGATTAATGTGGGGATCGGGGAGCTTGCCGTTTCAAAAACCCAGGGTGAAATAATAAAGACGTTTGGTTTAGGATCATGTGTCGCTATTATCGTTCTCGATCCGAAAGTACGCGCAGTTGGATTGATACACATTGCTCTTCCCGATTCAACCATCAACCCGGAAAAAGGGGCAAAGCAGCCTGGATATTTTGCCGATACGGGAATCCCCTATCTGATACATGAAATGATGAAACTTGGTTGCCATCCGAAAGGTCGGGGTTTGATCATTAAGCTTATTGGTGGTGCCCAGGTGATGGACCCCAATCATCGATTTAACATTGGTAAGCGTAATATTTTGACCATTAAAAAGATTTTGTGGTCTTACAATCTGGCGGTTGTTGCTGAGGAAACCGGGGGTAATGTAAGCCGTACAGTTGATGTAAATGTAGGAACAGGCAGGGTTACAATCTCACAGGGTTCATAGAAATAAACTGAAAGGAGCGTCATGAAAAAAATCATGATTGTCGATGACTCCTCGACATCAAGAATGTTTGTGAAACGCTGTCTTCAGACAGTGTTAATAGACCAGGATGAAACTGAGTATCGAGAGGCCGAAAATGGAAAGGAGGCCTTGGCCAGATTGAAGGAGTCGTCTGCAGATCTGGCCTTGATAGATCTGAATATGCCATTGATGGATGGAGCCACTTTATTGCGCTGGATGAAAGCAAGTCCCAAATTGACGTTGATTCCGGTGGTGGTCATTACGAGTGCAGACAGTCCGGCAAATCGGGAGGAGCTTATGAAGCTGGGCGCCTCTTATGTCTTGAGTAAACCGATTGCACCGGCGAAACTCAAACCGGTTATTCACGAAATATTCGACATGCCATCCAATGATGATTTTGGATTTTAAGTTGAATCAATTGCAAGATAACCCAATTTCTTATTCAAAAAGATGAACGTAGAACAGATACTCGTTGATGTGATCTCGGAAACTGTTGAGACAATGGCTTTTATGGAGGTGCTTAAAAAAGATACGATCACACCGTATGATGAGCATCTTGAAAGACTTCGCGTCGAGATACTGGTCAATGCGCCGTTCCCCGGCGAAATCAGGCTGGTCTTGCCCAAATCGCTGGCCGTTTTATTTTCTCAAAATATGTACAGTCTTGATGAGCAGGATGTGACCATTGAAACAGTGGAGGATGTTCTGGGTGAGATTGTCAATATCATTGCGGGACGATTGATGGCGGATATCCTGCCTGAGGATCAAACTTTTCAGCTCGGTTTGCCACTGATCGGTCCAGATGCCTTCTTGGAGACAGAAGCTTCCTCACATGCCATTGAGTTTTATGCGGAAGAGACACCGTTCTGGGTGGTTCTGTTTGGTGAGGGGTTCCAATCATCACCTTGATCTGATCCGTCAAACAACAATAAAAGGGCATACACACTATTCCTCCAGGTTCTAGACAATCTGAATTAGACTTTCAACAACATCACAGAAGCGATTTAGGAATTTCTTATAATCATCCGGAATTTCAGAAGCCGCCAGCGATATACGAATGGTTTCACGGATTCTCTGGGCAGAAAAGTCCATAGTTCGTAGCACCGGGGAGAGATTCTTCGATCCGGCATTGCAAGCACTTCCTGTTGCGACATAAATCTCTTTCTCCGCCAGATGATTGAGCAGCACCTCCCCAGGAACGCCCGGTATAGAGAGGCTGATAATGTGAGGTAACGCACTTGGCGCATCCACAAATCGCATGTCTTCGAAATGATGACTGAGATAGTTTTTGATTTCATCGGAAAACGCTGCGACCCGATGATAATTTTCTTTGATAGTGGAACACGCCAACTCGGCAGCCTTCCCCATGCCTGCAATCGCTGCAACATTTTCGGTTCCTGAGCGCAGGTCGAACTCCTGACCTCCTCCATGAATGATGGCTTCCAAAGGGGTTTTTCTGTTCATGATCAACGCCCCTGCCCCTTTGATACCATGAAATTTATGTCCACTGATGGAATAAAAATCAATACCGAGCAATTGTAGATCGATCGAAAATTTGGAGAAGGCTTGGACCCCGTCGGAGTGAATGAACGTCTGCGGGTTTTTCTTCTTCACGGTTTTGGATATGGCACACAGATCCTGTATGATTCCCGTTTCACTGTTTACATGCTGAATGGAAACGAGTCGTGTCTCTGGCTGTACCAACTCTTCCAAATGGTTGAGATCGACCTGTCCGGTCTGAGGGTCGATCTGCACAAAATCGATAGTGGTACCCCTCTGCTCGAGCCATTCGGCTGTTTTAATTACCGCTGAATGCTCCAATCTGGTTGTTATCAGTCGGCCTGTAATCCGCTGAGGACTTCCCAAAATTCCTTTCAGAGCAAGGTTGTCGCTTTCGGTTCCGCTACCGCAGAATATGACTCCAGCCTGGGGAACATTAAAGATATTTGCCAGGGATTTGCGGGCGGCGTCAATTACTCGCCGGGCCTTCACGCCGAGGGGGTAAGTGCTGGAAGGATTCCCAAAGTTCTCGCTGAGGCACAACTGAACTTTGTCCAGGACCTGGGGATGGGGGCGTGTAGTTGCGGCGTTATCTAAGTATATCATGTTTTAATTGTGTTGATCGAGGTAGGCATAGGCGTTTTTAAAAATCTGCAATCCCTCTCCATCTTCCTCCGCAAAACGGAGGCGTGTCCAGTGTGGATGGTTTGTGTAGTGGTTATAGGCTTCCGGATGGGGCATCAATCCCAGTATATTGCCTTTCTTGTTACTTAAAGCGGCAACATTCTGCCATGATCCATTTGGATTATCTGGATACGCTGCCGTGGGTACACCCTCGATATCAGCATAGGACATGGCGATGAGGTTTTCAGAAATAATTTTCTCCGTTGTGTCTTTGGCTGTAACAACGATTCGTCCTTCACCGTGTCGAACCGGCAGGTACATCTTTTCGATTCCCCTGGTAAAGACATTGGTATTCTTTGGGTTGACAGCAAGATGAACCCAGCGGTTTTCAAAAATACCCCTTTGATTCTGGGTCAATGACACGGTTTGCTGCTTAAAAGCGAGTCGCTCCTCAGGCAACAGGCCTAGTTTTACCAGTAGCTGGAATCCGTTGCAGATCCCCAATACCAGCTTTCCAGCCTTCACAAACCGGTTCAGTTCGTCTTGGAGATCCATTTTCTGCGAAGAGCAGAATTTAAAACGATTTGCTCCGACACGGGCAGAGCCGAGATAATCTCCGTCCAGAAAACCACCGATAAAGATTAGAAAAGAGTATTCCCCTAATTGGATCTCTCCATTTAGAAACCGCAGGGTATGTACGATGTCAACCTTTGATGCGCCAGAACGCTCGCAGGCATAGGCCGTTTCTTTCTCACAATTAAGTCCCATACCAGAGAGGATCAGTGTTTTTCCGTTTTGCATCCTTTACCTTGTCCTGATTATTGGTTTTGATCGACTTTGGGAATTAGCCATATTCTGTGGATATGTTGGGTTGAAATTTCTTGTTTTTTTCCTGGCCTTCAAAGATAAACAGACTATCGAATTGAAATCAACAAAGAAAAGAGAATTACTGTGATCGTTGAGGTATGTCCTCAATGGTTTTAAATTTATTGGTTGTACCTGATTCTGATAGTAATTATACGCAAATATTAAAAAATTGGCGTGCCAAATTTTTAATATTATATTACAATGGCTTAAACAATAGCGGAAGCCGTCCTACGCGTCTGCCCCTGATAACTGGTCTGACGCTTTTCGGTCAGTCACCGCTCTCATGGGATTCTGTCCTGAGACTGTATATCACCTGTTTTATATCCAAAATGATTTCTAGCACAAAAAATTCGATCGCTGCTTCAGGTTATCTAAGACTTTTCAATGATCGCTTTAAATTCTTTTCAGGTCTGCAGAAAAGCGACTCACTGGCCAAAAGAAAGAAGCTTTATGAGGATTTTTTTAAACTGGAGTATTTCAACTTCAGAAAACGAGTGGCTGAGATCACGTTGGCCAGTGACAATGCTAATAAAATAGTTAGAGACCACACAGCCTGGATGGATGGATGGATCACATTTACCTGGCAGTTTGTTTTTGAAGAAGAAGAAGCTTTGATGGGGGAGTTGCTGAAAGAGGGTGATAAAAAATTGCTTTTCCTGAAGAGTAGTATCCCTGAAAAGAAAAAGAGGCACCGGGAATTGGCCGACTTTTTAAGCGAAAATGCAGATAATCCAGTTTATATGGATGCGGCTGAACGTGCCTACTATAAAAACAGTCTGAAGGATATCGGGAGGGAACTGAACGAAAATGAGATGGAGTTGGAGACGTTGAATGAGATCATTCCGTTAATTCTTTCAACAAGGCCCAACGAAGAAAAGATACTTGGCGGAGTGGTCATTTTCGCCAGAGGCGGCTATGGCAGAAGTGAGCTGACTTTCACGTCGGATGTTGATCTGGGGTATTGTCTGGATCTTGAATCTCTGACTAAACTGCAATCGCAAACAGTTCGGGAACTGATCAAACGCATGGAGGATTTGTTTCAATGCCTTGAACTGGATATCGCATCCCAATACCTGGAGTTGAATGAGGATTTTTCGCGATTCCGTCAAACGGCTGCTCTGCACACAGTCCCTTCCATCCTGGAAAGCCGCACGATCATTGGGAATCAAGATATTCTGGACGTATTGAAGAACCAAATTCTGAGTATCTGCCCCCAGGAGAAGATGATCCGGTATTTGAAAAGGCAACTGGATAAGCTCAAGCCCGTGAGTAATGAAGTGTTTTATATTAAAGAGGGCTATGGGGGGGTCCGGCACATTCAGTATGCCATGTGGATGGTATTGATCGTTGTTGATCATGAAAGCGGTAACTCAGCAGATATTTTTGATTTCCTGAAGCGCAATGATTGGATATCTAATCTGGATGAAAAGCGCCTGAATCAGGCCTTGGAACTGTACTTTGATTTACGGAATTTTATCGGGTTATACGAATTTTTTGGGGATAAACTGAGAGAAATTGGCTTTGAAAGCCTGACAATACGGCACAGTGAGGAGAGCAACTATCTGGATGATCAGTCTAGTATGGCCTATTTGAAACTAAGAAATCGATTTACAACCGTCGATTTTCTGGATCGCTTTCGATTGCATTCTATCCAAACGGTGGCACGGCTGGCTCAATCAATTGTGGGCAATATCCTGGATCGGACGATATCAGAAAAACTGCCAGGCTTTGTGTTGTTTAAACATTTAGGGACAAATCAGATTACTCATTTTCAACCCCTCTCATCAGGTAGTGTGTCGACAGATAGCAGTCAAACCGATTCAGGTGTCAATGGTTTGACCAGCTCCAGCAAAGGTCCACTGGAAGATTTTTTTCTTTTTCTTCCCAACCTGATGGAACTGTTTAAATATATAGGCAAAACAGGGAACCAACTCAGCCCGAGTCTGACGGAAACCCTGTCCTCGCTCATTCCTGATCTGTACGATTTGATAAAACTCGAGGGTTCAAAAGCTATTCGGGATTTTATTTTCGATCTGTTCATCACCGAAAACAGCTCCACCGCAATCCGACAGATGATCGAAATCGCGTCACCTTTGAGCAGGAAGGGCAATATCAAAACACTTTTAGGACTTTTTCTTCCTGAAGTCAATCAAATGAGATTCTTACTACGCAATACAGAGATACACGAATATCCATTGTGTATTCACTCAATGAAGGCGCTGCAACAGGTGGAAGATGAGATCGATGGTATTCAGAAAAATGAACCGGAATTGTGGCGCTTTGTTAGTGAAGAGGATATTTTTGCCTTGAAATGGTCAATGCTTTTCCATGATCTGGGCAAGATTAATCCATATCGGAATCATGAGGAGCTGGGGCCTGTTCTGTCTACCCAGATGCTGTTGCGGTTGGGATGGGCTGAAGATTCTGAGACACTGGATCTGATTCGATTACTGGTTGCCAATCATCAATCGATTGTTCGCTTCAGTCAACTGTCTACTTATCTGGATCTGGGTATTTTGAAATTCTTTGAATTAGCCCAGAGAGACCCAGGCAAGGTTTTGTTGCTCTATCTGATCAACATCAGTGATTTTAAAAGTGTCAACTCAGAGATGCGTTACAAGACGGCCCATCTTGAGAAATTTTTCGAGAAAACAATTAATATTCTGAGTGAGTTTAAAAGAGAACATTTATCAGGCTCGATGAATGAGATCATCAATAACTATCTCAACCGTATGGTCTCAGAGGTGAGAATATCAGTGCTGCTTGAGCTTTTGCTGAGGCAGTGTTGTAATATGAGCCTTGAAGATGTCATATTGACCCCACTCAGAAAAATATCATACCATGCTGAACGGGGAGTCGAAGAATACCGTAAAGAGCTTGACAATGCGCTGGAGTATCTCAAGCTAGCGGAGCTGGACCACAACACCTTGAATAAATATCGGTTTCGCTTTATTCAGATCATTAAACAGGCGATTCCTGAAAAGGTTATCTTTGAGCTTGTTAAGCCATTAAGCTCACAATGGAGCTGGTTTTTTACCACAGTGCCCAATCGCTATCTTCTTAGTTCAGAAGTCGGGAACATTACAACTCAATTACAGCAATTTGAATCCAGAGAGCATCGAAATGTTGGTTTCTCTTTCAATAAAGGTGAACCCGGTGAATACGATACCGTTTTGTTTTACAGTATCGGGGATTTGAATATTCAGGCAAAAATTGCGTATGCGCTCAGCAGACGGGGTGTGAACATCGAAAATGGTAAAATTAACAAGGTCATTTATGCCGATCAGCAGGAGGGCTGGGTGGGGTTTTTCAATGTATCTCAGCAAAGTGGAGAAGATGCCCTTTCAAACATTGAATTGGAATCGGTTATCGAAAACCTGATCATTCCACCCTTATATCCGCCGCCTGTTAGTAAACTTGTGGAATCCCACATCCAAGTGCACTATTTTCATGAACCGGAAAAAGGTTATCAAATCTGCGAGACAAATGCCGGGCACTTTTCGCGCATAAAAACGAATTTTGTCGCGGTCAAAATATCACTTTTTGATGCTCCTTTTTGCTATTATAAAATTATACGCTCTTTTGAGGCGATTGGGATCATTCCTCAACAGGTAACGATAACGACTATCGGAAATCAGATTATTGACTACTTTTATATCCATCCTGATGAAAAAGAAAAACTGGTCAAGGATGGATTTAAGAGTTTGCTGCAAAAATATGTGAATGCTAAGATTTATGTTTAGGGATCGTTCAAAAATAACTTCACATAGTCTGTTTGCAAAAGTCCTAAAAACACTGGACATTCTGCATACAGAATGTGACAGCAACGTGTTTCCTTTTCATTCATGGGAAACACTTGACTAATTTTGAGCCAACCCTTAGTCATTTTAGGAGTGACAGTTTTCGGTTGCCATAATGACTCAGTGAATATATTTCTGTTTATCCCTGTGCTTGCAGAGGAATGAGCCGTAGAGTATTGGAAAACCCTGGCAGGTCAGCAGAATGTTTAAAAATGACCAGACTATACCGGGGTTGAAGAATTTTTTCATGATGATTTAGGAAAATATAATGGAAGATACAATAAAGATTGGGTTGTGCGGTCTGGGTACAGTAGGTTCGGGTGTTTTCGAATTGTTGCAGGAAAACGCTGACCTGATCAGAAATCGTATTGGTAGAAATATTATTGTTTCAAGGGTCGCAACTCTGGACCGATATGACAATCTCGGGCTCGATTTATCTAAAACTCAGGTTTCGGATTCAGTGGATGATATTTTGCGGGACCCGGAAATCAATATTGTCGTGGAACTGATAGGTGGCAAGACAATTGCCAAAAAAATCGTTCTCGAATCTCTCCAGAAAGGAAAATCCGCTGTCACAGCCAACAAAGCGCTACTGGCTGAATATACAGAGGAAATTTTTCAGGCTGCATACCGGTCAAAGGGGAATCTGGGATTTGAAGCCAGTGTGGCTGGCGGAATTCCAATTGTTCGGAGTATCAAGCAGGGGTTTTCCGGTGATCGAATTGATAAGTTTATGGGAATTGTTAATGGCACTGCAAACTACATACTTTCAGCCATGAGCAGTGAAGGTGTTGACTTTGACCAGGCGTTGAATGACGCGCAGAAAAAAGGATATGCGGAAGCAGACCCTACTTTTGATATTGAAGGAATCGATGCGGCCCATAAGGTGATCATCCTAATGGCATTGTCATTTAACGGGCTGTTCGATTTCAGTCAGTTATACGTAGAGGGTATTACCGGAATAGAATCTATTGATATTGCGATTGCCGAAGAATCCGGCTATGCAATCAAATTGCTGGGGTGTGCTGCGAGAACGGAAAACGGGTATGAAGGAAAGGTATGTCCAGCACTGGTCGATAAAAAAAATATGCTTGCTGCAGTCACAGGCGCTTTCAATGCGGTCTCGATCTGGGGAAATTTTGTCGGGGAAACACTCAGTTATGGCGCAGGTGCCGGATCTCACCCAACCGCGTCAGCTGTGGTTTCGGATATCATAGAGACAGCGCGGTTGATGATTGCTGGCATGGATAATCCGGTTCCGCCACTGAATACAGGCATTGATGCTCTGACTCGACAGGATATCCTGCCGATGTCAGAAACAGAATCAGAATACTACTTAAGGATCGCAAGCGATAATGCCGAAACATCAGTGGATGATATTTTAAAAATCCTGGGTGATGCAGCCATTAACCTTAAATCTATGGAACAAAAATCGGGTTCGGGTGATCTGTCTTTACAAAAATATCTGATATTATTTACGGAAAAGTCAAATGAAGAGCAGATGCAGTCAGCGATTCAGAAATTGAATACGCTTTCAGTTGTTGCGAAACCGGTTAAAATGATTCGGGTTGAGCATTAATAAAGGGAAATAAATTTCAGGCAAAGGTTAGCTTGGATCGGTTACTACCCGTTCTGATGGCAAAAGGGGCAAATTGGAATTGGAATTGGAAATCATGACATCCGTTGACTCGACTGCAGAAACAGGTGGTGATGTTCCGGGAGTAAATCGGCAGCGAATTCATTGATTCGTGTGAAAATGTTGATCTCAATCTCTAAAAGACTTCAAAATGGACTTTTGTAGTTTGCCCGATTATGATAAAAATCAAGATCGCCAAATAAAAATAGACGAATAACAGTGGGTTTCAGTATTCGTCAAGTGAAAGGCCTGCATCTCTGATAGTCTGCCCCAGCAAAGTGCTTGCCAGGTGGATTGATCTTTTCTGGGCAAACCTATTTAGCTCTCAACATTTGTTTTTTTTAATAATTTAACTTTGGAAACAATTTGGCCACCTCAAAGAAAAAGACGACAAAACCAGTTAAAAAACAGAATAAGGCGTTAAAGTCTTCCCAGATTAATGATGAACCAGCAGAAAATCAGTCCGAGCAAAGTGAGGAACTACAAAAGGATGCGCTGGATGATTTTCTCTTCAATGCAGCCAACTACATCTATGTGCGCCGCAAGCTCTTTATTGCACTGGCAGTTGTCATTGCCGTGATCTTGTCATCTGTCTACGGTGTCTTCAGATATGTACAGTATCGCGAAAACGTACGAAATGAGGAACTTTATGTCATTGAAAAAATAATCAATGATCGAGAGTTCTCCAAAACCAGACAGTTTCAAGAGGGCCTGCCGCTCCTGAATAAATTTCTGGTGGCATATCCGGGTACGAAACAGTCTTCATTAGCATTAATTTATCGTGGTGGCTTGTATTATTCGCAGAAGAGTTATTCGGAAGCAGAGAATGATTTTGAGACCGTTCGCACCGCCTTGAATAATGATTCTGAGCTATATGTTCTGGCGAGTATATTTCTTTCCAATGTCTTGCGGGATCAAAAAAAATCACCTCAGGCAATTAAAGTTTTGCGATCAGCCCAATCCGAGAAAATGACGGATGTTGTGTTGATGGAGATTGCTGAGCTTTATCTGCAGACAGATCAAAAAATCAAAGCCCGGGAAGCGCTGGATATTTTGCTGAAAGACTATCCACAGAGCCCTCACAGCACCAGGGCCAAGCAGCTCCTTAAGCTTCTGTAGCCGGTTGCTTAAAAATCACGAAGGGATTATACTAAGAGACCAGTCATAAAAATGGCCTCGGCAAGATTTTAGCCATCAACCAGGCTTATGTAATACAAAGACGTTAAACAGGATTGATGATATGGTAGTATCAAAAGACAGTTTGGAAGAATCAGTTGATTACCTAGATTTTGTTGAGGAACATAGTCAGGTAACAGAGATTAATCTTTTCGAAAAGGTCAAAGTGATGACCAGCCGGGCAAAGGACCTTTATGCCGGTAAGACAAGCAGACTCATTTCCCACGCAGATGGAGGGCACCCGATTGCATTGGCCCAGTATGAACTTAAGCAAGGTTTGATTGAGCCTAATATCTGTGAGAAAGAAGAACAATCTGATTATTCAGATGATTTGGAATTTGAATAAGAACGGCAGTTATTCTGATCCCATCCTCTCTTCGTGACAGGTTTTTATATTAGGTGATATACGACCGAAATCCGGCAAAGAGGCTCGGTCGTATATCGACAAAACCATGTCCACTCCTATCCCTTTCAGTCAGGAATCTATTTTCAAAGGATCTTCAGAATCACTTCTCAGCTCTCCGGGAAAACAGTTATGGAATCCATAAAATATCCGTTGGGATATGGGAGATCATTGTCCCGTATTGTCAAAATTGGAGATCTCAAACTGGGTGGTGGATTTCCGATTCGTATTCAATCAATGCTTTCAAGTCCAACGTCTGACGTGACGGGTTGCTTTAATGAAATCCGAGCCTTGGATAAGGCCGGGTGTGAGATGATTCGTCTGACAGTCCCCTCCAGGAGAGACCTGGCAGCTGTACCTGATATCCGTCGCTTGATGAGAGAAGAAGGTATAGTCAGACCTTTGATTGCCGATGTTCATTTCTCCCCCCAATTAGCGGTTGATGCCTGTGAGTTTTTTGAAAAAGTCAGAATTAATCCGGGGAACTATTCAGACCGACCCAAAAGTGCTGCTGGCAAGCAAGAAAGGTCAAACTTTGAAGAGGGTTACGAAAAGTTAAGGGATGCGATTGTGCCACTGGTCAGGAACCTGAAAAAGTATCACCGGGCTCTTAGAATTGGTGTGAATCATGGGTCCCTCTCTTCCCGAATGATTGAACAATATGGAGATTCTCCTTCAGGAATGGTAGCTTCCGCGTTGGAAATGATCGAACTGTTTGAAAGTCAGGGATTCGATCAACTGGTCGTGTCATTGAAATCATCCAACCCCATCATTGTGCAGAAAGCGTATCGTCTACTGGTTGAACAGCATACCGATGATATACCGGTAGCACTTCATCTCGGTGTGACTGAAGCCGGGAACGATATGATGGGACGGATAAAAAGCCTCGTGGGTATTGGGGTGCTACTTGCGGATGGGCTCGGGGATACTATCCGTGTCTCGTTGACTGAACCTGGACCAAATGAGATTGAATTTGCCAAAACCTTGATTCAGTCTATTTTCGATTCTTCCCTCGTAGCGAGCGTCGACAAAGGTGACTGGGAGAGGCCTCTTAATCACAGAGGGGTTATAAATCGGCAGTCAAAAGCAGACGGGCTGATTTTGGGTGGTCAGTCTGGATTAAAGATTGGTCAAGCTGAAAGTTCCAGATTACCGGATTGTGAATTCAAATTTGAGTCTGACTTTGTTTATAGAATATCAAATGAGGATATTTATATAAATGGTCAACCGCAACCATTGTATATCATCACAGATGACAGTATCGGGGACCTGATCCCGGAAGACAGCAGCCAATGTGTGGCAGTCCTGGACCAATCAAGAGTACCGCTGCACCGCTTGCGAACGATCTACCATAAAATAAAAACTGGGCGGGCGGGACTTCCGATCGGTCTGATGGTGCCAGTGACGCCAGAAAAAGAGAACCTCTTTCAGGAAATACAACTGGCAGGTGTTCTGAGCGAAGGCCTGGTGGATTTTCTGTTAGTACCGGAAAAAATCAGCAGCACAGCCCTGACCCGCCTACTCTGCCTGCTACAAGCAACCCGGGCGCGCATGATCACGACCGACTACATTATTTGCCCCTCCTGCGGTCGAACGCTCTTTGATATTGAAAAGACAGCTGCAGAAATCAAGAGACATACCGACCATTTAAAAGGGCTCAAGATTGGTGTGATGGGCTGCATTGTGAACGGTCCTGGAGAAATGGCAGATGCTGATTTTGGATACGTTGGCAGCGGTAAGGGCAAGGTGGACCTTTACTTTGGTCAAACTAGAGTGCGCCGAGGTATTGAAGAGAGTGAAGCGGTAGAAAAACTGATCGAACTGATCAAAGAAAAAGGGCAGTGGCATTAGCCGGTATTTTATGTGCCAGCGGGAGGGCCGCTGTAATGTGCCCTTACCCGTCAGCAAAATGAACTACCGAACATATGCGTTGAGAATTTCTTTGAGATTGCGGATAGCCAGTAATGCATCTGCACCACTAACTGGTGCCAGTGGGGAGAAGTTACCTGTGACAGCATTGTTGACCTGCATCAGCCCTCGATTGATAACGGTGCGAACAGCGTTATAGTACCAGACATCTGGACTCACATCCGGAAAAGGTGAGGGTTCACCAATAAATCTTGTTGCCAGTGATGGATCTCGTGTTATCTTGATCAGGAGGTCCTGGAGCAATTGAGAGAATTCCGCACGTTTAAATTCCTGGTCCGGATAGAATTTATGCGCTGGATCTGCACTCAATCCCTTGATCCCCAAAGACATAACTTCTTTGATGGCGGATTCCAACGGATGTCCACTAATATCTACCGCCTCCGGGTATTTTTGTAGCGGATCCATCTTCAGCTTGCGCTGTGACTTAGGCACCTGGTAGCCACTTCCCTTTTTCTTTTGTTGATCACGATAAAGCCTGTCTAGCTTTAGTTCAACAATGAAAAGGCCTGCTACATCTGCCCTTGTAATTTTTTCCACATTGGCGATTCGCTTTCCAAAACCGCTGCTCGGCAGTGCACGTTGAATGCGTTGAATTCGTTTCAGCTCTTTGTTCGCTCTGGCCTCAAACTTTCCTCCTTGTGCCAGAACTTTCTGGTAGAATAGAGCCGCCTGATTGTAGTTATGTCCAGCAGCTTCTGCTTTGGCCATATAGAAGACAGGAGCGGGATTATTCGGGGTCAATTCCTGTGCTTCCTCGAAATGGTCTTTGACCTTTTCATACCACTCCTCTCGGGGTAGCTGCAGGGAAAGGTAAACTTGTATGGCGAAACTATGGGCTCTGGCCCGGCTGGCAGATGAAGTGGCGTTGTCCAATGCCTGTTCGATTTGAGAAACAGCCTCTTGCAGAACCTGCTTTTTTGTTTGTTCTGAGACCCCCGGTCTTGAAGCTTCATAGGCTGTTGCAGCTGCGAGTCCACTGAGCGCCGGCGAATAGTTGCCGTCAAGACTCAAGGCCTTTTTATATGCTGATCGGGCAGGTTCATATTGGGATTTCATCAACGCTTCATCCCCTCTCTGTACGTGGAAGGATGGGGTATCCATATGTCCTGTTTGGCTTCGTTTTTTAGCGGGGGCACCTCCACACGCAACAATCATCAGTGTCAGCATGATGACTATGCTGAAAACGATTCCCCTGCTTTCTATCCGCTTTTTCTTCATTGCCAGCTCCTTATTTGATTTCACCAGTGCATGGGATCCCGATACACTCGGCAGTTTTTTATACTCGGATCTGCTAATCAGATGATAATGAGAACTCTTGCTTCTCGCAGGAAACTCTGGGTCGCATCCAGCTCATTCAGCAACGCTGCATCTTCGTTTGTAATGGATAAATCGGTTGATTTTTTGCTGCCAGTTGCCTTAATAATGAGTGGGTTTCCCTTGACACGTTGATGCTGCTGTGATTTTTTAAAATCCTTTACATATCCAACAATACCGTGCTGAAGGACAAAATCCCTTTCCACATCCGCTGAACCATAAATTTCTTTTCCGTCTGCATCATATATTTTGGGAGACATTGCCGGTGCGACTCCGGTTCCACGGGCGTCGATGATTAATCCGGTATAAACGGTATCCGCCTTGCCGCCATATTTTGTACCCTCTTTTTTATCCGATTTTTCCGCAGGTTTTACAAGAGCAGGTTTTTGCCCCATATTCCCATCCCCGCGTTCGAATTGTTTATTGTCCACTAATATCGATACGATATCGCGGAGATACATTTTCATTGTGACCCAGATGGATCCATCTGACATGGTTTTTGGTTTGCCGGCCTCAACAACGTGCCGAATCCGACCATTGATTTGTGTATTGATAGTGTCATTTTCCAGCATTCCGGCTTTAACTGTTCTTGTGGAGGAGATGTTAATGCCTTCGACCATTTGCAGCAAATTTCGCATGGCAACGACCTTTGCGGCTTCATAAGACGAGTAGGTCCGTTGTGCCTGCGTTTTGAAATTTGGGTTGGGTACCCCCATTCCTGTTGCATAGACAACTCCGTTGCTCCAGTCAATACAGCCGTTACTTTGCATTGTTGTGCATTCACTTTGTACTTCTTTTGGCATACACGTTGTACCGGAACAGAATTCCTGAGCCCAAATCGTGCCCTGAAAGAAAGCCAGGATTGAAGTTACCAGGATTAGACGTTTCATTAATAAGCCCCTTTAAAGTGTTAAAAACTGAACATCCGCACTAATAATCGGAAAAAACTCAATCAATTCAAAAATTTAGCCGTTCCCCCGGAATCAATACGAAATGGTATGGTCCACTTCTGTCTATCTTATCAATAAAATTATTCAAATTTAGTGCAAATATTGAAAAAATTCGACTAAATGATAAAAAAAAATGAGTTCTCCATATAATATTATTGAGTTACCCTAAATAAATCCACAATGAAATGCAACCGAGAATGGTCCGATAGATTCCAAATGGTATTAACCGGACCTTTGTCAGAATGTTTAAAAACCATTTGATGGATGCCCAGGCCACGAAGAAAGCGACAAAAAAGCCAATTCCGAAATACCCTAAATCACCGATTTCAAGCAACTCCAATGACTTGAATACATCAAAAATAACTGCGGCGAACATAACCGGGACGGCAATGATAAACGAAAAATCAGCAATCGGTTTGTGTTTAATACCCAACAACAAACCGGTTATCATGGTTGAACCGGAACGGGACATCCCCGGCCAGATCGCAAGACATTGACCTAATCCGATTAGAAATGACTGTCGGTAACTGATGTCCTCCAGGCGAGTGATTGTTTGCTTGATAGGAAGATATTCGACCACGATCATCAAGATGCCACCGATGATCAAACCAAAAGAGACTGTTATAGGGCTGAACAGGTGAGTTTTAATTATGCTGTAAAGCAAAAATCCGGCGATCATGATGGGCGTGATGGACAACAGAATATGAAGTCCGGTCGGGTAGGATTTTCCCATGAATAATGATTTAAAAAAATGCCGGGGTGTCATTTTTGTTGGAATCAGGCCTGAAAACGTATTCCTGTATATAATGACAACGGCGAGAATGGCACCCGCCTGGATAAAAATCTCGAATGTTGCTGCTTTTTCACCCGTAAACTTGATGAAATTTCCGATCAGGATCATGTGACCCGTTGAAGACACAGGAATAAATTCAGTCAATCCTTCAACAACGGCAATCAGAATTGCTTTTAAATATATGATGATCATTCTTCTTCTGTTATTTGATTAATATTGCATTTTCCCCTCTCTTGATGAGCCATTCGGGGAGATTTGACTGTTTAACTCTTCTTCTAAAAAGAACAATGAAGAAAAGAGAAACTGTAAGAACACTTTCTGTCCAATTATTTAGGCGGCTCGATTAAAGATGACTCTTTTTGGTCGAAATGACAATCTATGAGTTCTGTATTAAGTGTGGTGTAATTGGAATCGACGATGTGATCCAGGTAAACAATAATGAAAAGGTTCGTTGTTTTTTTCAATTGATTATCGGTTGATGATTTAGTTGAAAATGCGGTATAAATAAAACTTAATTAAGTAAATGCAGTACTTACCCAAAACAGAAAAAGCAGTTAAGGAATAGTCTATGTTTGAAGGTTCATTTCTGGTGTGGATGGATCTGGAAATGACAGGTCTGGATTCAGAAGCTGACAGGATTCTGGAGATATCAACAGTCATTACGGATACTGATTTAAAGCTGGTGGCGGTCGGACCACAACTTGCGGTTTTTCAGGATGAAAAACTACTGGAGAATATGAATGCCTGGAATCAGGAGCACCACGGAAATTCAGGTTTAATTCAGCGTGTCTTGAATTCTAAAATATCGGATCAAGAGGCTGAAAAGCGGACACTTCAGTTTATTAGTGAATATGTAAAAGAGGGCGAGGCCCCACTGTGCGGAAATAGTATTCATCAAGATAGACGGTTTTTGTGGCAATACATGCCTGAATTGAACAAATATCTGAGCTACAGGAACATTGACGTCAGCACGATTAAAGAGCTTTCCTACCGTTGGTTCCCCGACCTGCCGAAGTTTAAAAAGGAAAACAAACACACTGCCCTGGAAGATGTTTACGAATCTATTGCAGAGCTGGCCTACTATCGCAAACGGGTATTTAGAGACCAAATCGAGATTTGAGGCCCCAGCAGGTATCTAAGGATCGGCTCATAAATTAGTCAAGTGTTTTCAATTAATGAAAAGGAAACACGTTGCTGTCACATTCTATTTGCAGAATGTCCAGTGTTTTTAGGACTTTTGCAAATAGATAAAGTGAAGTTATTTTTGAACGATCCCTAAGTGTCGCTCAGCATTGAAGCAACACGATTGATTGGCTGTGGTGTTCAAGGGACAGGTCATACTGACGGGAGAGCCAGTTGAAGGTTTGGCCGGCGTAAAAACTGATGTGGGTCTCATCATTCTTATAATACCAGTGGCCAAAATCCATCCCCGCAAAGGTTAGCTGAGTCATCACAGCAAGCCATCCCCCTTTTTTAACCAGATTGATCAATCTCTTCCACTCGATTGCAGGGTCCCGAAAATGTTCCACCACTTCTGTACAAGTAACAAAGTCATACTGTTTTGCTAATAGAGCAGCGTCTGGATGATAAAAGGGGTCATGGTAGTCTGTTTTATAGCCCCTGTTATTGAGCATCTGAGCCAAAACAGGGGCAGGTCCGCATCCGTAGTCGAGTCCGTTGTCCTCGGACCCTATTTTGGATAATAACGGTGGTACAATTTGGGACAGGAATTGTCGGTACCCCTCATCATCGGCGCTGTTTTGATGCGTATCATATCGTGCTTTTTCTCGTTGTACCGATACGTGATAGCAGGCCGGCACAAATATGAAGCCGCAGTGGAGGCAAAGGAAATATGAACGGGTGCGATCCTGGAAGTACGGATCAATCTGGTGATGGGAACAAAGCACACAGCTTTGGGGCGTCATGTGAGATTTCTGAGTTGGAGGTTCTTATTTGCCTCAGAATTGATCTGAGCCTGACTCACAATATATCTGCGATACAGGATTTATGTAAATGTGTTTCGCCCGTTGAAAGTAAACAAATTGTCTATTGCAGCAATATTAGGGGATTTTACAAAAGCGGCAAATGTGCTAATCTTAATCTTTGAATAAAAAAATCAGTTTAGGAATGGTTCTTATGTGGTTGGTTAACCGCCGCGATTTTTTAAAACAGTTAATTAAATGTGATGGGAGTGAAAATGGGACAAGTTGTTGACATCAAGGCAACCCTAAAAACAGACAAGGGAGATATCAAATTGAATTTATTCGCGGAAAAAGCGCCTGTGACAGTGGCCAGTTTCGTGAATCTGGTTTTGAAAAAGTATTATGATGGTTTGAATTTTCACCGGGTGATAGATGATTTCATGATTCAAGGTGGGTGTCCAAATGGAGACGGTAGAGGCGGTCCCGGTTATCAATTTGAAGATGAATGTACTTCAGAATTGAAACATGAAAAGCCGGGCGTTTTGTCAATGGCTAATTCAGGGCCGGGCACAAACGGCAGCCAGTTTTTCATAACCCATGTACCGACTCCCTGGCTGGATATGAAACATACGATTTTTGGTGAAGTTCTGGATGACGCGGATATGGCAGTCGTGAACAGTATTGGTCAGGGAGACAAGATCATAGCAATCGAGCTGACTGATGATACGGATGCCCTTTTGACCCAACAACAGGAACGTGTCGAAAAATGGAATCAGGTGCTTGGCTAAGGGTCGGCTCATAAATTACCTCACTTTCTGTTCGCAAAATGCCCAGTTTTTTGGGGGTTTTTGCAAATAGATTATGTGAAGTTATTTATGAACGATCCCTAAGTACTCAGATTCTTGAACACGTATTCTGGTAGAGTTGGGGTTACTCACTGTGGTCGGCAGGTAGCCTGGAAAAGTCCTGCGCTGGATGTGTCTGAATGATATTTTGTGCTCCCGGTTGTGAATCAACCGGGAGTTTGAAAGCTTAATCCCGACTCCCTCCCAGAAGGTGCAGGAGCATTAAGAAAAGATTCAGAATGTCCAGATAGAGTGAGAGTGTCGCCGAGATATATTCGTCTGTTGGGTATCGTTTCAGGATATTGAAAGTATCATAGATAATGAAACCGCTGAAAAGAAAAACACCAGCTGCAGAATAAAGAAATGAGATTCCTGAACTCTTGAATATAAACGTATTCAGCAGACCACCAATGATCAATACGACCAGGCCGGTGGTCAACATTCCGCCCATAAACGAGAAATCTCTTTTAGAAACGATCGTATAAAAAGAAAGACCCGCAAAAATCAGCCCTGTCAGAACTGCTGCCTGAGTGACGGTACTTCCGCTGTATATAAGCAGAACCGGAGCCGTTGTTACACCGGTTAGTATTGTAAAAGAAAAAAGCGCAACCAATCCCATGGTCTCTTTTTTCCTGGCCCACATAGCAAAAAATATCGCTGCGATTTCAAGAACGATGAATAGAATATAGTTATTATACACAGTCCTCAGAAACGGTTCGTTACTTATGGTCATCCACGAAGCCCCAGCTGCCATCAATACACTGATAGAGAGCAGCCCGTAGACTTTTCTCAGAAATGCCATTCTCTCCTCAAGCGGGGCTGCTGCTGCAGGAATTGCTGTTCTCATATTTTGTACTGACTGCATATACACTCCTTTATATAGTGTTTAGATTACCTGATAGTCGAATCCTTGTACGTTGCTTGTTTAGTCCCATTTTATCACGCCATTTTGATTGGTTCAACTGCTTAATCAATATTTGGTCTTTCCCGGTAGAACAGCGTTAGTGGCCTGTCTTGTTCTTGGGGCAGGTAAATACGGGTATTGATTTGGAAGGTGATTGGCGACAAATGCGCAAAAATAGTCCTATTGAGTCTGATTATCTGTAACTGTAGGTGTAAACGTAATAACTGGTGACAATCTCTCCAGTCGAATTTTTGGTTAGGGTTGATGTTTTGTAGAGGCTATCGTCATAAGTGTACTCAGTCCGGTTTGTTTCAGTTGCCACGCCGGATCCATCGATACTGTAGCTCTGGTCATAAATTTTTTCACCGCTGCTGCCATAGCCGTATGCTGTCTGTGATATCAACAGATAGGCATTCGAGGGATAAGAGTACAGCTGGTATTTGATGAGTTTGCCTTGTGAATTGTAGGTTCTTGTTATTTTGGATGATGGGCTAGAGTTAATACTGTCCCCGGTACAACCATAACTAATGTCTGAAATCATGCGATCATTTGTGGAGCTATCCAGTTCATAGGTGTAATCCTTGTTATTATTACTGCTACATGTTTCTACGGAGCTGCTGTCGACATTATAGGACCGGATGGTTGCCGTTCGTCCTGAACTGTCGAAGGTAACGGCTTCTTTATAAGTCGTATCTCCGGATGCATCCTTCTGCTCCAGAGACGTTTTCCTACCCTGGGCGTCTCTTCCATATTCAAAATAGCTCGACGGTGATGTCCAACCTGAGCTTTGCAGAAAAAACTGATCCAGGATTAGAAAACCATTGCTGTAGAACTTCTTCGATTGATTGATCTGTGTCTCTGTCGATCCGGTAATATTATATGTCCGGTACTGGTAATCAGCAAGCTGTCTGAGATTAAAGTTTGCGTAATGATCGATGGTCACTTCTCTGTAAACATTGTTTGTGCTGCTGGCGTATTTTATGGTTTCAGTTACGATTGAATCTGCAGAGATATCTCCAGATGCTGTTGGATAATAGGTCACTGTCGTCACAATTTTAACGATGGTTTGACTGTTGGCATCATCGAAAAAATCTGAAGCAAGGTAACCCAGGTCGCCAGAAGCATCAAAACTACCCAGGTCTCCATTTTCGTCAAATCTTTGATAGGTATGTGTTTCCGTCGGGAAAGTGGCACCACTACCCACAGCGATTGCCGTTGTGACAGAACCGACCAGGGTGTTATTTGACCCCGTTTTTTTTGTATAACTGGACGGGTAATAAGTGCTATAGGATCTTGGGTCTCCAGAAAATCCGTATGTGTTCAACGTGACGGAATCGGTTGTGTTGTTCTGGTTTAAAATTGAATAGCTCTGAATCAGATCGGATGTTGCGTCATAAGTCAGGAAATAGGTACTTAGCATATTGTCAAATGTCAATTCGCCTGAAGCGTTGTATAATGTTCTTTTGATGCTCGCAAAACTTAAAGGTCTGATGATACCGGTATAGGCCCTGGCTGTGGGAAATGTGCCATCAGAAAAAGGTAGATTGTTTGAATAGGAGTTGATGTTTTGTGGGCCGGGCGGGACCGTACTGCTGAGTTCATAAATTGTACTGATTGTTTTGTCACTGTTACTTAATATAGACGTCGGTTGTTCCCAACCCCAGTAATTGGAATCAAAACTTTGTGTGCCTGTCAGCGACACAGTGTGGACTCCTTTCACCTGGCTTGATGAAGTCAAATTGTAACTGATGTATTTTGAAAGGCTGAGGAGGGGGGCGTAACTGGTCAGTGATGACTGAAGAGCATTATCTGTTTTGCAGGCGGATATCAGCAGGAAGCTCCAGGGAATCAAAAAAAGATAAATAACGTACTTGAGGGTGTCTTTTTTCATTTTCCTGGTTTAAATTTTTCAAAAACGGTTAAAAAGCTCTAAAAATTGTATTTGAATCCCGATAAGACCTGCGTCGATCCAGTTGCGATCTTTATCCCATCAAATTTGCCTTGGGTCGATATTGTCAAAATCTCCAGGCCCAGGGAGAAACCTCCCATGATGTAAAATACGCCGCCCCCTGTCACATAGCCTACGTCAGAGGATGACTGACGGATCGTACTGGTAATCATGTAAGAGGCTTCTGTATAAGCCAGACCGGCAAGCATGAATAGATCCCACGTTGATTGCCCTTCTGCGCTGGAAAGACGGTAAGCCACATATGTTGTGTTTTTTTTGAGGTGTGTCTCCCAGCTGTTATTATAGGCAGTAAAATCAAGTGCGGCATTTGTCATGTTGAATCCCACCCTCAGCCATTCCCAATCGAAATAAATCTCGAACTTGTCGATATTCCCATTTCCACCACTATCAGAGAGGTCTTCTTCCTGGGGTGTATGTAAGGCAATGGCATTGATGCCAATTCCAGAATTGCTTTGTGTGCTTCCACCTGTGGGGGCGGGGGAGGCTTCCTCCTGGGCATTGACGTCGAGTGTCATAAACAGGAAAGCCAGCAGTATCAGAAAAATGACAGGCAGCTGGTTTTTAAAAGTTGCCACCGGACATTGTCCTGATGTGAGGATTTGGTTTTGCCAGCAATATTTTCCCATTCTCAAGCTATTGTGGATGATACTACCCGTAATGCTTTGTTTTTAACTAAAAACTAATTCCAGCAAATCCCATGCCTAGCGGGAAAGGTTTGTAAAAACAAGTTTCGTTTTTGGCCAGGAGGATCATTTTTTTTCCGGTATGAATATTGATTTCACCGGTCTGGGACTCAATGGAACCTGCAAAAAGACATTTGACCTCATCCTTACACAACTCATTTTTTCAATCAATTAATTATTTAATACAGGATGAATGTGCCTGCTGTAATCTTTGCAGACTTTCTATGTGTACGGGTGAGCATCTGTCGATATTCCCGTGACACAGATTTTATTGGATCTTTGGAAAACCTCAAATAAAGAATGTTAACCCCATGGATTGTCTAAATCAGATCAATTTGACAGAATGAGGATAAAAAATATCTGAAATATTGTAAACTTGAAATCTTTATATTTGAATATGATTAGTGTGACAGATCTGGGTATGCATTTTGGTGAAAAAACCCTTTTTGAACAGGCGAATTTTCAGCTGAATCATGGAAACCATTATGGATTGGTGGGCGCGAACGGATCAGGAAAGTCTACCTTGATGCAGATTCTCTCTGGAGAAATCGTAGCCGAACAGGGAACGGTCAATTTTCCGGCTGCATTGAAACTGGGAATCCTGAAACAAAACCATTTTGCCTTTGAACAGCATCCCATTATTGATGTTGTTCTGATGGGGAAAAAAGCGTTGTGGGAGGCACTGAACGAAAAAAGCAGTCTAAGCGAGGGGAAGCAGGTGACAGAACAGATCGGCAAGCGGATTGCGGACCTTGAGATTGTCATCGCGGATCACAATGGATACCAGGCTGAAGCCGAAGCATCAGAACTGTTGGCAGGGCTGGGGATTCTCCCGGAAAACCAGAAAAACACTTTAAGTACGTTGTCGGGGGGGTATAAGCTGAGAGTATTATTGGCCCAATGCCTTTTCAGTGAACCCGACTTTCTTCTGCTGGATGAACCGACGAACCACCTGGATATTGCTTCCATCGTATGGTTAGAGGAGTATCTTAACCGGTTTCCTGGTACCTGTCTGATCATTTCACACGATCAATATTTTCTGAATCGTGTGTCAACCCACGTAGTTGATATCGATTATGAAGAGATAAAAATTTATAAGGGCAATTACGATCAGTATAAAAGAGAAAAGGAGTTGGAAATATCTCAGAAAGAGATGGAAATTTCAAAGCAGGAGAAGAAGAGAGAGGACCTGCAGCTGTTTATTGACCGTTTTAAAGCAAAAGCCACAAAAGCCCGCCAAGCAAATAGTAAATCAAAGCAGCTCAATCGTATGGATGAAATTGTCATCAAGCGCTCCTCCCGTTTATCTCCTTTTTTCGCGTTCGATATTTGTCGGCCCTCGGGGAAAATCGCTTTTTCAACAAAAAAACTGTCTAAAAAATACGATTCTACTCAAGTCCTGGAAAATCTTTCGGTTAGTGTCAACCGTGGAGAAAAACTGGCTGTTATCGGCCCGAACGGGATTGGCAAGTCAACCTTCTTGAAGCTTGTTGCCGGAATTATAGAACCGACCCAGGGCGGAGTGGAGCCTGGACATGAGGTTTACGCTGGATATTGTCCTCAGGATCACCAGGATATCATTCCTGATAATACATCCCCCTATGAATGGCTTTACACTTTCTCCCCGGGGGAAACGATTAGTTTGATCAGAGGATTACTGGGAAGAGTGTTGATTAGGGGAGATGATGCGGACAAATCAACTGCGGCTTTGAGCGGGGGCGAGTCGGCAAGACTGATATTTGCGGGGATGATGTTGCAAAAGCCGAATCTGCTGTTGCTGGATGAACCGACAAACCATATGGATATAGAGTCTTTAGAGGCATTGGGGAAAGCGTTGAAGGTTTATTCGGGGACTGTCGTCTGTGTCAGTCATGACCGTCGTTTTATTGAAAGTTTCGCAACCGGAATTTTGGAACTGAAACCGAATGGTTTTGACCTGTTTCCGGGTAGTTATCGCGAGTATCTCGAAAAACAGGGAGAAGATTATCTCGACCGCTCGCTGACACCGTCCAAATCTAAAAAAACAAATCATCGTCAGATAAAAACGATCTCAAATAAGGAATGGAAAGAAAAAAGCAAAAATATCAGTAAAATGAAAAGGGGAGTGCAAAAAAGTGAAGTGCGTATTTCGGAACTGGAAGAACAAATCAGTGGGATTGATGAGAAAATGATGAATGATGATCTCTACAAAACGGATAACAGTCCCCAGTTACGACTTTTGTTGGATCAAAAGGAATTGTTGAACCTTGAATTGAATAATACACTGACTGACTGGGAGAAACAGCAGGCGGTCCTTGATGAACTGACATCAACATCTAGTTAGACAACGGGGCCTGATTATTGAGACCCTTAAAACTTTATTTGGAAATTGAGCTGGGCAAGGGTTTCTTTTTGTTTTCTGATGAAATCGATATGGAACGGTGGTGAGGTTGCCTTTCCTGGCGCTTGAACATCGGTATTCTCCAGCCGGGATATGGGTTGATTCTGTTCAATATATAATGACTTGGTCCCTACTGCCATACCGAGTAGCACTCCGCTGATAATCCCGACACTGAGAAAACGGACGTTATCACGAGCATTCTCTCCCTGTACAAGTGCCAACCACCCACCTATAACAGCGCCGGTTCCGATACCGTAGATGATGTTGTCTGGCATTAATTCTTTATCCTGTTCCAGTGCTGCCGCTAGATCAACACTGGGAAGCCCGGATCTTCTTCTCGCTTCTTCAGCTTCCTTGATTTCCTGTTCCCCGACATACTGGCTGTCACTCGTTTCAAATTCTCTGCCGGTAGAGTCGAGATACCCTTGCTCTTCCCATAAGGAATCACTATTATCTTCAAGGTATCCAGTGTTTTGAGCAAATACAGCGGAAACGGAATAAAAGCACAATACTGAAATGATCAGTATTCGCGGAAATGATTGTATAAATCTCATCGGGCTGTTTCGTTTAACTGGGACAATTGATATATCAGACAGATATAAGATAGTCGACGCTATAAGTGTTAACTGTTTTCACAAGGAAATGCAAATGATATGCTATATTTCCTCAGCAGGTGAAACTATCAAAAATAAAATTGTAGAAATTGCGTCAATCATTTGACTTCAATCCTAAATTTATGGGATTTTATAAACCAGTGACTTCATGATTTATCAATGGTTAACCCGGGAAATAAGGATATGAAAACGAAGATTTTCTGTGCGAGAGAAACAGATGCTGTCTGTAAAACTGAGCAGGACGGTTTCAGCTTCATTGAAATAATGATTGTTATTGTCATTATGGCAGGTATGATCGCAATTGTCGGACCGATGCTTTTTGGAAAGCTGGACGAGGCGAAAGTGGACCAGGCCAGGATTCAAATGAAAAGCCTGGTCGGTGCACTGGACCTTTATCATCTGGACAATTCTGCTTATCCTTCGACGGAACAAGGGATGGATGCACTCCTGAAACAACCGGTCGTCGGATCAATACCAAAAAACTGGCGGGGTCCCTATCTGAGGAGTACAAAGATTCCCAAGGACCCTTGGGAAAATGATTACGTTTACCAGTCGGAAGGAAAATCTATAGCGCTGAAGAGTCTGGGAGCTGATGGTGTAGAGGGTGGAGATGGTATCAATGCGGATATCCCCCTAGAATAGATTGTCGATATGGTCAACCATCAACAGTTGAAAAAGCCGGGTTTTTCGCTTCTGGAGTTAAGTCTTATCATGTTTATCATGATGATCCTGCTCGGATTCTCCCTACCCCGTTTCTCCAGCCTGATTGAAAATCAACTGCAGCTGGAAACCTTGAAGTTAGCTCACTTGATCGACGAACTGAGACTTCAGGCGATTTTGAATGGAGAAAATCACAAACTTATTTTTAATACGCAGAAGTCCGAATATACCGTCTTAACATCAAAAGCCGATCAACCGCAGCAATACTCACCCCATAGTCGGTTTAAAAAACCGATCTCGATTCAGCCGCCAGTTGAACTTGCTGCCGTTTCGAGATTGGAAAACGCTGATGAAAACTACCAATTTGCAGGTCGTAAGATTACCTTCGACAAGATATTTGGACAACAGTTTCAGATCCTCATCGATTCTTCGGGATTTGTCGACCTTTTTACCCTCCGACTAAAAGACAAGCAGAACCAGTTGTCACTTTCAGTCGTCAACATTATGGGAAAAATGGTGATTGGGAAAGAAACCCCTCTTTAAAGGGGTTCTGATTGTAGGATGTTCTGTCTTTGCAATGAATCAAATTGTTGACTGGAAATGTGTTGAAAAAGGAATATGATGCCCACAGGGTCACCTTTAAAAATTCAGATCGGTTTTACACTGCTTGAGGTCTTGATCGCGTTTTCGCTTCTTTCCATTCTTTTGACAGTCATTATTCAATCACAGGCCGAGACCGCTTATTTTCTGGAAAAAACGGGGAAGCAGCAACTGGTACAACGGGTTGTGATGAATGAATTGTCAGTCGCGGAGCGCTCCTGTGCGACCATGATACCGGAATCGGATGAGGGCACTTTTGCAGACGACCATAGTCTTGCTGGAGACAACTGGCAGAGAACAGTCATTGAAGAAGACATATTTCTGGGGTTGATACAGGTTGCCCGCATCTCATACCGCATCAGCTGGAAGAATCCCAGAGGCAAAGGGGACCACGCTTTTGAATCCAGTGTGCTTTGTGGGAGGAGATGAATGAAGAAAAATGGGTTTACCTTGCTGGAACTTCTGCTGACCTTGAGTATTTTTGCCGCGATCATGGGATTACTGATGAATGTCTTCTTTCAGTTTAAAGATCAAAGCAATCGTTTTGGCTCAACTCTGGACCTCAGGCAGGAAGCAAGAATTCTCGAACTACTGCTACGGCAGGATCTTCAGTCTGCGGTATACTTGAAGTCCTGGGATAAGAAATCCTCGGAGTATGATTTCGATGGCAGACAAAGTGGAATTGTGGGTATCGATGAGCAAAATGGTGATATTGACAGCGACCAGATCCATCTGCATGTTAACCGCCCGGCCAGGTTTTTCCGTGGACTTCCATTGGAAAAAGATCCTGAGATTCATGAGGTGAGCTACTACATCGAGGAAGTGGAGGATAATCACTTTCAATTCAAACGCAGGGAGCAGTTCTATATCGACGCAGATATCAAGGATGGGGATGGAAGCATCTCCCATGCGCTATCTGAAAATGTCGTTGCTTTTGATCTCAAATACTACAGGCAGAACAGTGCTGAACCCATTGAAGAGTGGGGAACTGAAGAGATACAGCGGGAGTTTAAGGAAGCGAAAGGTATCCCGGCGGGTGTGTCAGTGACTCTGAAACTGCAGGATTCAAGCGGAGAGAACTTTGAGACACAATTCCAGCTTAATCTGCAGCCGGCTATGGGAGCTAATATCAAATGGAAGTAAGCAAATTAGCACATAGGGGCCGTCAGGATCACCAACGGGGTGTGGCGTTGTTAATATCTTTGTCTGTGATTTTGCTGCTCTCCATAGCCTTGATGAAGAATTTTGAAAAGAGATCCATCGAGGTTGCCCATCTGGGAAACAATCTGGAACGGTTTCAGGCTGAGAGTCTTTCACGGTCAGTTTTTAAGGTGATTCTGATTTCTATCAAAGAGCAAGGGTTGATTGCTCTGCTGGGTAATCGCAGCTATTGGCAGGGGATCGATTTTTCTCTCGGAAATGGTTTTTTCCGGATTCAGGAGGTCACTCCTATCGATCACCGTTTTAATCTCAATCAAAGAATTGGCGACGGTGTTGCCCCTCGTGTGACTGTGTTTAAAAACATGGTCAGAATAAACAGAAAGTTGCTCGGAGGTTATGACGATCCTTCAGGAGAAAACGAGAATGAAGCCTTAAGTGCGATAAACGATTGGGTAGACAGAGACCAGGATATGGATAAGGTCTTCCTGTACGATGCTGAACAGTATTATCGTGAAGAACCGTCATTCAGTGTAAAAAACAGGGAGTTTGACCGGCTCTCTGAGGTAAGGCTGTTGCCCGCTTTTCGCGTCCTTGGGATAACGGCGGAATACCTGGAAAACAATTTCAGAGTATTAGGTGAATATGATGAGTATATCGATATCAATTTGAATCGAGAGAAAGAAATAAAAGATTTTCTGAACCGATATGAAAATGTTGCTGGATATCCCAATGTGTTTGAGCGACAAAATGAGATATGGAAGCTCATTGAAGAACAGCAAATATCAGAGAGTCCTAACCTTTTATCCGGCCCCAGTGAAGTAAAAACACCCTTTCCAGCAAAAGACTTTGGGCGAATTTGGAAAGATGCCCTTATAGCTGCTGGCGTAAATTTGGAAGACAAGGAACTGTCCCTTTTCAAACCCAATTCAAAGAATCTTTTCATCCGATTTCGGGTCCAGGTGGGTAAAGCGACGGTGAATATCCGGTCAACTGTGCGGGTTAAATATCTGAAACCAGAAAAAAACCTTGATATCGGAGAATTAACGATCTTATCGTTCAGGATTATCTGATATCAAGGTTATCAATCTCACTTATTGGCATCAAAAAGAGCATCGAAGTCGATGTCCTGATTGCCCTGCGTTGTTTTTGGTTTCGTTTTGTCTGCCGCTTCTTTCATCGCATCAAAATCGAAGCCGTTTTCACTCGCCGCGCCAGACCCTATTTTCACTGCATGTACATCTTCCCCGTCCAGTGCCACAAACTCTGTTTTTTCCATGGATAATTCGATATGAAACGGATGTCCTTCAATCTTGAACGAGAGTTTCCTGCAAAGATCCTTGTCGAATTCAGGGGTATCGATCGAAAGGACAATCGATGTTGTCAGGGCAATGGCTTTGGGCTGAGTATTTGATGAAACCAGGTCGTACTGAGCTTCGATTTGCCTTCTCACAGAACCGATAATTTGATTCATCAGTTCACCAATACTGTCTACGATTTCGTCAGCTGTGTATTCCACGGCCAGCTCTTCCTCAGGCAGTCCCATGTTGATCATCTGATTTCGGTATATTGACATCGCGGCTTCTGCTGTAAAATTCATGATCATCAGGCCGGCATAGTCTCCACTGAAAAGGACAAAACATCCGATATCCGGTCTTAGATGGACAAGCGGGATCTTCTGGATGGTTTTGGCGTAAGTGACATTTTTTTGGGTGATTGATTCTAACAACTCCTTTGTAACCTCACAAAAGATTTTAGAAATAGCATTCAGTGTTTTATTTGCTTTGATCATAAAAATTCCTGGTAAATAAGTTCATTGACAAGGGGTTACAAGTATCAAATTAACCGTTCCTGTAGAGGTTTTTAAGCTGGTCAGAATAGATTTTCCCGATGATTCTCCATTTTAAGGGGGCGAGGGGGATGTTGAATTTTTTTTTTCTGGGCAGCTAGCTGCAGTCGAGATGAGAGATGGTTGTGTTTTATTAATCAGTTGATTAGATTATAGCAGGGATTATCCAGTATCTCTATACTTTATTTTCAGACGAAGAATAAATAGGTGAAAAGCAGATTTACAACATCTTTCCAATCAGATCAGGCCTTATCGGAAACGAAGCCTTTTTCAATCACTTGTTCGTGGGCGATTTAAATTTGCTAAATCTTCTTTCCGGCTCGAATCTGAATTCAGATATTATCAGACCCAGCTGGTTTGTGTCCTTTATTGGCAGCTTGTCCTTTAGTGATTCAATCTCGTCGGGGTAAGGTGGAACGATCATACCGGCAGCAAGTAAAAGGCGTTCCCGATAGGCCGTTTCAGATGCCTTGAGAGCGATCAATGCTCTATCCAGAGTTTTCGAAATGATCTTTACCAGCTTAAAGCCGCTATTCTTTTTCAACAACCCCTCAATGATTGTCAGATTGTACTCGGTAATGGTTATTTCAGCTCGCAGGTCCAATTCAACTTCTTTTTCCTCGATCAGCGTGCCGCATTTATGCATGCGGCCATTGGGCGAAATGATCTCTGTGTACTCGAGGGTTTCACATTTAGGACAGTGCAACCAGACCATTTTCCCGAAGTAGTACTGCTCGGCAGCCTCTTTCTCTTTTCTTTTTCGAAATTGATCCAGTGAAATAGGTTTGCTGTCAGACATGAACGGATTGAGACGATGGTTTATTAAATAAAAACACTCTGCAACGTGATGACCGCCGCGATGGCAAAGCACCCTTCCAATAGGGCGATGCCCCAATTCTGGTCTAGATGGATCTCCTCATCAAGTTTCTCTTGTGGAATAATGATACGGTCCATTACAAAGCGGAAGAATGCCATGACCGCACTGCCCAGCACAAACCAGGCGACAAAAACAATCAGCGAATATGAAGTACGCAGTGGTATGGATAATAATATACCGACTGCGACGAGTGTAGACCCGAAAGAAATACCAGCTGCCACATTACTTTCATGAATTTCTTTGTGAAAATCGTAGCGGGTGACGATTTGGTGCAGAACCGCTGACAGATAAAAGAATAGTTGAGCCAGCACAAAATAAAACAAGGTCAGCCCAATATCATAAATCCATCCCAGTGATTCACCGATGATAATGCCCCTTATAATGACTGCGCTTCCCAGGTAACCGCCAGCCATAGCAACACCGACACTGATATTCTGCCTGTTGAGAAGTTCATCGACGTTGTTGAAACGGCGTAGGATAAGCCGGTCATTAATTTTACCTGCAAGATTGAGCAGCAAAATGCCGATCAAACCCCAGATTGTGATATCCAGTAGTTCCTTCAGTAAGTGTCCGTCACCACCTTCCAGAACCCCTTCCAGAATTAAAGCGACACCACCCAGGTATCCCACAAAGCAGATGGTAATTGCTTTGTTATCTTCTTTCACCAACTGATGCTCGATTGAGTAGCTGGTAAAAAAGTCGAAGATCTTTTTCCCCACCCACATCAGTAATAAAACCAAAAGAATGAGTAATAAATACGGGAAGTGATTCAGCGATTCTATTCCATCTAGGCTGATGAATTCAGCCAGGCGCAAATCTGTATCCATGGTCATCATCTGATTGTTAATATATGATCTTTTTGATTAGATTTGATTGCGTGATTGTGTTTCTGTATTAGATCTTTAAACATGATAAATGTCAAGTTTTGTAACGGTTTCTAAACCCAATACGAATTGAGAATTTGGAGTTGATACTTCGAATTTAAGAGTGAATAATAAATACTTTGTGCAAGATTAAAGTTAATTTGAACAAATTACTCTCAGAAAATTGTGAACCAACAGCAAGACACCGATAAACTGCCTCTGTCTCAATGCATTCGCGTAAGAAAAGCACATGAACACAATTTGAAAGATGTTGATGTCGATATCCCTAGAAATCGCCTGGTGGTAATTACCGGACTGTCGGGCAGCGGGAAATCTTCATTGGCTTTTGATACGATTTATGCGGAAGGACAAAGAAGATACGTCGAATCGCTCTCCACTTATGCTCGGCAGTTTCTGGATCAGATGCAGAAGCCCGCGGTGGAATCCATAGAAGGCTTAACCCCGACGATATCCATTGAACAGCGTACCGGTAAAGCAACACCCCGCTCAACCGTCGCAACAACTACGGAGATTTACGATTATCTCAGAGTTTTGTACGCAAGGGCAGGAACTCCGTTCTGTCCGGACTGTGGCCATTCTATCGTCTCGCAGTCTGCCGAGGATATTGTCATGCATTTGATGGCACTCAAAAAAGGGACCCGCTTGCATATTCTGGCGCCATTGGTACGTGGTAAGAAAGGAGAACACCGTGAGGTTTTCGACTATGTTAAACGGGAAGGATTCACACGACTGAGGGTTGATGGCGAAATACAGGAAATTGAAACAGTAAAACCTCTGACAAAAAGCTATAATCACACAATCGAAGCGGTTATTGATCGTCTGATTATCAAAGAAGAGATCGCAACTCGTCTGACCGATTCCATTGAAACGGCTCTGAGGTTAGGTGATGGGCTGCTTGTGGTTTTGCAGGAAGACAAAGGTTCAGGCGAAAAAAAGGAAGAGAGTTTTAGTGAAAAATTTGCCTGTCCAGACCATGGGTCTGTGCTGGATGAGATGTCTCCGCGTCTTTTCTCCTTCAATAGTCCTTTTGGTTCATGTGCGGCCTGTATGGGACTGGGGACTCTGATGGAACCGTCTGTGGATCTGGTTATTCCAGATACCTCCCTGAGCCTGGAGGCCGGGGCCATTAAGGCCTGGAAGCGTTGTGGGTCTGGACTGGGTGGATTTTATAGTAGTTCAATCCGCAAACTCGCCCGTCATTTTGAAATCTCAATATCTACCCCCTGGCGAGATATTCCGAAGAAAACAAGAAACCAGGTACTCTATGGCAATGATGTGAAAACCCGGTCCTATTCCGAATATGAAGGTATCATTCCCAATTTGCAAAGACGGTTTCACCAAACCGATTCAGAATCACAAAAGGCAAAAATCCATGAATTCATGACCACTCTTCCCTGCACGAGTTGTGGGGGGCAGAGGTTGAACCCGGGTGCGCTGGCCGTGCGGATTAATGACTTGAACATCTACCAGATTACTGAAATGACTATTGAAAAGGCCCACGCCTATTTTTCTAATCTGGAATTGGAAAATGAAAAGAAGCAGATTGCTGAACCGATTAAAAAGGCTGTTTTGGAGCGGCTGGGGTTTCTAAAAAATGTTGGATTGGAATATCTGACAATGAACCGATCAACCAGTTCCCTCTCAGGTGGCGAGGCACAAAGAATCCGACTGGCCAGTCAGGTTGGGGCCAAACTGGTTGGGGTGACCTACGTTTTGGATGAACCGACCATCGGGTTGCATCAACGGGACAATTTCCGTTTAATGAAAACATTGATGCAGTTAAAAGATCTAGGAAATACGGTCATCGTTGTGGAACACGATGAACAGGTGATTCGACATGCCGATTACTTAATTGATATGGGACCCGGCGCAGGAGAACACGGTGGCAGGATAATTGCGGAGGGAATTCCTGAGGAAATTATTAACGGAAATTCTTCCCTGACCGCTCAATATCTCAGCGGGTTGAAACAGATTGGGTTTTCTAAAGCCCGCACCCATTCAAAACAAAATGGTGCGATTATCATCGAGCGTGCAGCCGCAAACAACCTGAAAAACATCACTGCTCGTTTTCCACTGGGCTCGTTAATTTGTGTCACCGGAGTTTCCGGCTCCGGGAAATCCAGTTTGGTAAATGAATGCCTCCTTAAAGGAATCCAGAAAAATCTGAATGGTAGCCGGGTGATTCCCGGGAAATTTTCCAAACTCAAAGGACTGGAGCTGATCGACAAAGTCGTTAATATTGACCAGTCACCTATCGGGCGGACGTCCCGTTCCAATCCCGCAACCTATACTGGTATTTTTGATGGGATCAGGCGCCTTTTTTCACAACTCCCGGAAGCAAAGGTCAGAGGATATAACCAGGGGCGGTTTTCATTCAATGTGAAAGGGGGGCGGTGTGAAGCGTGCCAAGGTCAGGGAGTTAAGGTTATAGAGATGCATTTTCTACCGGATGTCCATGTTCCCTGCGAGATTTGCAAAGGAAAGCGATATAACCGTGAGACCCTGCAAATTAAATTCAGGGGAAAAAGCATTGCTGAAATTCTGGCAATGCCAGTGGAAGAGGCTTGCGAATTTTTTAAAAATCATAAACAGATCTATCCCGGAATCAAAACCCTACAAGATGTTGGACTGGGATATATACAGCTGGGACAACCTTCTCCTACTCTATCTGGGGGTGAGGCGCAAAGAATCAAGCTGGCTTCTGAACTCAGCAAGCGATCCACAGGGAAAACTTTTTATATTCTGGATGAACCGACAACCGGCTTGCATTTTCAGGATATTTCCCGGCTGATGGACGTCTTACAACGTTTGGTGGACTTGGGAAACACGATTGTGGTAATAGAACACAATCTGGATGTAATAAAAAACGCCGACTGGATTCTTGATCTGGGTCCAGAAGGTGGAGAAAAAGGAGGGGAACTGGTTGCTGCAGGCCCACCGGGAAAAATTTGCAGATCACAGCGTAGCTATACCGGACAGTATCTGGCTCCTGTCCTGAAGGAAATGAAACCAACTGTCAGGACGAATTAGGTCACAAACCGTTATTTCGATGGCGGACTTGATCGTTTTCAGAAATATTGCGCTGCAGTCAAGATTGTCTGATCTGAGTTGTATGATTATTCAGAAAAGTTATTTCCAGAACAATATCTACACCGACTTCCGCACAAGGGGGAATATTCGGGAAAAACTTTTCGGGGTAATTATATCGGCTTTTAGCATTAAACTAAAATAAAATAACTGGGTATCAGGATATGAAAACAAAACTGATTTTTGTCACAGGAGGTGTTGTTTCTTCGCTGGGGAAAGGTATTGCTGCGGCTTCAATAGGCGCTATACTGGAATCCAGAGGTCTAAAGGCAACCATAGTCAAGCTGGACCCTTATATTAACGTCGATCCCGGAACAATGAGCCCGTTTCAACATGGTGAGGTTTTTGTGACCGAAGATGGTTATGAGGCTGATTTGGATTTGGGACATTACGAAAGGTACACGGATATTGTTACCAGCAGGAAGAACAATTTTACGACCGGGCAAATTTATAATTCAGTTATCACAAAGGAAAGAAGAGGTGAGTATCTTGGGAAAACTGTCCAGGTGATCCCTCATATAACTGACGAGATTAAGAAGAATATCTATAAAGCGGCAGAAGGATTTGATGTGGCACTAATTGAAATTGGCGGTACTGTTGGCGATATTGAGTCTCTGCCATTTCTGGAAGCAATTCGTCAGGTCGGGCACGAATTGAAACAGAGCCAAACGCTCTATATCCACCTGACTTTAATTCCATATATACCTGCCGCAGAAGAGCTGAAAACCAAACCCACCCAGCACAGTGTGACTAAGCTCAGAGAGATTGGAATTCAGCCTGACATATTGCTTTGTCGAACGGATAGAGACCTGAACGATGACATACGAAGAAAAATTGCACTTTTTACGAATGTGACTTTTGACGCGGTCATTCAGGCTATCGATGTGGACTGCGTGTACGAAGTGCCACTCCGGTTTCATGATGAAGGGCTGGATGACAAGATCGTCGAGTTTCTTCAGTTGTGGACCAAACGTTCAAATCTGCAAATCTGGGCGGACATTGTACATTCCTATAAAAATCCAAAAGATGAAGTAAATATTGGTGTTGTTGGGAAATATGTGGAATTGAAAGACTCTTATAAAAGTCTGCATGAAGCATTGACTCACGCTGGAGTTGCACAGAATCTGAAAGTCAATATTGAGTATATCGACTCCGAAGCCGTAATCGAGAAGAATGGTGCAAAAGCCTGGGAAAGCTGTGACGGGATCCTTATTCCCGGTGGTTTTGGCGAGAGGGGTGTTGAAGGTAAAATTGAAACGATTCGTTTTGCACGGGAAAACAGTGTTCCCTATTTTGGGATCTGCCTTGGTTTGCAGGTTGCCATTATTGAATATGCTCGCAATATCTTGGGATTGACAGAAGCCAACACAGCAGAGATTGATCAAAACGCCAAGGATAATGTGATTGATCTGATGGCTGAACAAAAAAGTGTAACCGATATGGGAGCAACCATGAGGCTGGGCGCTTATCCGGCGACTCTCGTGCCTGGCAGTAAAATAGCAGAAATCTATGGAAGCAATGAGATTTCAGAACGGCATCGCCACCGCTATGAGGTGAATAACAAGTACGTGCCTTTGCTGGAAGAAAAAGGACTCGTGATGTCGGGCAAAAACTTGAATCTGGATCTCGTTGAAACCATAGAGTTGAAAGAGCATCCCTGGTTTATCGCGGTACAGTATCATCCCGAATTTAAATCAAAACCCACAAAACCCCATCCGTTGTTTTACAGATTTGTTGAAGCCTCCTACAATAACAAACAGAAGGCTAAGTAAACGGGCAGAAATTTTACCGTTTACTGCATAAAGAGTAGCTGTTTGGGCGATCTTAAAGAGACGGATACTCACATAGCGATGTAACTAAAGGATGTTTTCCTAATTTATCATTACGATCTAAGCATTTTATGGAAACGAATTCAGGCTATCGGCTCCTCCATATGCGGATGGGCATTTTGTTGCTGATTCTAATGTCCTGGTGCTCGGTTCAGGCGGCAGAGACATATAAAATTCAGGGAACAATCCTGACCGAAAAGCAGAAACCTGCTGGTGGAGCGGTTGTCCTGTTGATGAAAATCGTTATGCAGGGACAACCGACAATCAGTCCGCTGAAACAAGGGTTGTCAGATGAACAAGGTCGGTACGAGTTTATAATTGAGCCAGCGGAAGCTAACTCTTTTTTTCGAATTGAGGCCATGACTGAAAAGTCGACGACCAGTTCTGAGCCATTCAAGTTTAAGAAAGGTCAGTTCGTGAAGTCGATGCGACTCATTTTACCAACAATTAAGAAGGGGGCGACATATCTTGATTTCGGCAGGGATATTCTGGTTGTTGACGCCATGGAATCTGCTTTGCGAATAACCGAAATTATTAGGTTTTCAAACAAATCAAACGCCATGGTGAATACCGACAGTGAGCCGATTATAAAACGGATTCCTGCCGAAGCTGAGAACTTTCAGTTATTTAAAGGGCAGAACCGTTTCAATGCGACGAGGGAATCGGATAAAATTCTGTTCAGACTGCTTGTGCCACCAGGAGATAATCAACTTTATTTCAGTTATGATCTTCCTGTGAATAAGCGGTCGGTTGTATTCTTAAATCATCTGCTACCTCAGACTGGCGAGATGGAGATCATCGCTCCGGTCAATACGCTGGATCTCTCTTTTGACAGGCCGCCTGAGCTTGCTGCAGCCAGAATTGTCAGGCAGGTAAAACGTTTCAGTAATAAACAATATGATTCGCAAACAATTTTTCTTGAAGAAGATCAAAGAGAAATCGCCGTAGTGATCAAGAATATTCCAATTTCCCGGGAACAATTCTACTATCCGGCCATCATGCTTGCGGCACTGTTATTTTTCGGATTGTCCTTCTTTCTTATCAAAAGGTCTCAACCCGCTTCAGAAAACAGCTAACTGGTAGAGCTGGCTTTGCCAGTCAAGATGGTCTCGAACTATTTAAAAACCTCTTCTCACAGGTTCTACGGCGCAGTTGTGACCTTAATCATGCTGCTGTTGTATGAAATTCTGATCATCTGGGAAAACACTTCAAATGTTGTTATTCGGAACGCTCCGGAAGCCTGGTTTCGAACACTACTCAATTTTCTGGGCATCTCCCACTATTATATCAGTTTCATCATGGTTACAGCGGCTATTCTGGCGGTTCCTCTTTTCTACAAGCCAGGATTGGCGGTTCGTAAAAATGTTTTTCTGCTACTCATCCTTGAATCCATTGTCTGGGGAGCTATTTCCGGTCTGTTGATTCAGGCAATTATTGCCCAACTTTTTCTGGTGACCGGTAGCATATCCGGCTCCATTATTGGCGATCTTGGTCTGGCAATTGGTGCTGGATTGTTTGAAGAGCTTTTTTTTCGTGTGATCCTGACTTCGGCACTGATCTGGATCTGTCATAAGCTGATTCCGCTCAAATGGCTTTCAATCGTGGTGGCCGTTATCCTCGCCTCATTTTTGTTTTCTCTGGCACATTACGTCGGTAGTGCGGGGGATGCATTTGAAATTTATTCTTTTTTATTTCGGTTTCTGGCCGGATTGTGGTTCACAACCCTGTATTCCGTCAGGGGGTTTGCTGTGGTGTGCCTGACACATGCTTTTTATGACATATTCATCCTCATATTTTAATTAATCGGAAATTTGTACCTGTGCGAGAAATGTCTGATCGGCAATCAGGGTTCGATCTGAAAACTCGATTCAAGCTTTGTCATACCTGACTTTTGCGAAGGACAATCGGAGATGGTTTGATCAGGTGGGCTCATTGACTATCTGACAGAAAAAAGGCAACATCTAAGGTTAGGTTGCTTCATGACCGGGCTGATTTTGCTTTTAAGACGGATGTCGATCTTGGGTGCTAATCAGTCTTATTACAGGTCCGAGGGGCCTGTGGGGTGATAGCCCTCTTTTTCTCAACAGATCGAGGCGAAATATGAAAAAAATAATTCTGGTCACAATCTTTATCCTACTGGCAACATCCGTATTTGGGCAGGTTGCGATGAAAGTAGGATATGTCAATATGAACAAAGCGATCAATCTTTCCAATGAGGGTAAGCGATCGAAGAAGTTTCTGGAGGTTCAGGCGCAACGCACCCAGGGGCTGTTAAAGGCTAAGGAGCAAGATCTGCTCAAGAAAGAGGCAGAGTTGAAGAATAGCATTATGCTGAATGAGACTGCCAAAAATATTAAAAGACAGGAGATCGTCAGGCTCAAAAAAGAGTTGAGGGATGACCTTGGCAAGGCAAAAAAAAGCATGCGCCAGGATGAAATGAGGCATTCAACTAAAATTTTCAAGGATCTCGTCCTGGTTATCAAGGAGATAGCAAAGGAGGAGAATTTTGATTTGATCTTGGAATTCAATGTCAAACAGACCATTCTCTTCTCCAAGTATGAAATGATCGATATCACCGATAAAGCAACTGAACGGTATAATAAAATTCAGTCAATAGAGTAACTGTGGCCGACTAAACCCGGAAATCACTCTCACTGGGATTACGTCTGAATTTAACGAATAAGAGGAAAATGACCATGGTATTGGATATATTGCAAATTAAAGAACGACTGAAACACCGGTTTCCCTTTCTATTGATCGATCGGGTTTTAGAACTGGAAGAGGGCGTGAAGTGTACGGCTTTAAAAAATGTGACCGTGAACGAGCCGTTTTTTCAGGGGCATTTTCCGGAAAGCCCAATTTTTCCAGGGGTCTTGATCGTTGAAGCGATGGCACAAACAGGTGGTATTGCCGGGTATACATTGTCAGAGTCAAAGGGAAAGGATCTAACCTTCTTTGCGGGATTCGATAAGGTTAAGTTCAAAAAACCGGTAGTTCCGGGAGATCAACTGATTTTGAAATCCGAATTTATTAAGCGAAAGATGAATATCTGGTTTCTAACGGGTGAGGCATTTGTGGATGACAAACTCGTTGCACGGGCTGACTTCAAACTGGCAATAATTCCATCTGCGGAAAGTTAATCAGCAGAAAAACGCTGTTTTCAGATCACCGAAACAAAAATATTTCAGTCAGAAACTTAAGATGATTCATCAAACCGCAATCATTGATCCGGAAGCGAAGCTGCACAGCAGTGTCGAAGTGGGTGCTTATTCTGTTATTGGCCCTGGTGTTGAAATTGGAGCAGATTGCCGAATTGCGCATCACGTTGTCATTGAAGGACCGACCAAGATAGGAGCCGGGTCCAGGATTTTCCCCTTCGCATCATTGGGCCTTGAGCCCCAGGATAAGAAGTTTCAAGGGGAACAGTCCTATCTTGAAATCGGAAGCCATAATACGATTCGAGAGTATGTGACCATCAATCGTGGGACTGAGGTTGGCGGCGGAACTACAAAACTTGGAGATCATGGCTGGATCATGGCGTATTGCCATATCGCCCATGACTGCATTGTTGGTGATCATGTCACCATGTCTAATGGAGCCACCCTGGGTGGTCATGTGGTTGTAAAGGATTATGCGAATATCGGCGGACTATCAGGCGTACACCAATTTTGCCGGATAGGAGAGTATGCGATTGTGGGCGGGCAGAGCATGATTACACAGGATGTTGTGCCGTTTGCCATCGCAGCAGGAAATCGAGCCAAACTGGCCGGCGTTAACTATATTGGTTTGGATCGCAGGGGATTCACATCAGAGGAGATCGATATCATTAACCAGGCCTTCAAAATATTTTTTAAAAATGGCCTGACAAGAGATGTCGCTTTGCTAAAATTGAAAGAGGAATTTCCGGAATCAGCCCATATTGGAATGTTCGTGGATTTTATTCAATCTTCAGAACGGGGTGTTTGCCGCTGAGTAAGTAAAACACATGGATGCCATTTCAAATTAGAGGATTATTCAAAATTACCTCTTGTTCCCAAAACGCTTATAGACGGAAACTCTCATTGAGCGATAACACCCTCTCACTGTTGCCCACATCCGGGATTCAGTGGTGAAACACGACCGACAGTTTGACAAAAAAAATACTGACCTGAATTACTAATTGATCAGATATGCAGGAATCCGTGAAATGAATAAAATGAACATTGCTGTTGTCGGCTATGGATATTGGGGACCCAATTTAGTCCGTAATTTTTCCTGGTTGACTGAAACCCATGTAAAATATGTTTGTGATCTCGATGAAAACCGTCTGGAGAAGGTCCAGGCTCTTTTCCCCAATGTTGAGATCACGACGACCGACTATCAACAGATTCTCGATGATCCCCAAATTACAGCTGTGGCAATCGCCACTCCGGTGGGAACTCACTTTCCTTTGGCTAAAGCAGCTTTGGAAGCCGGGAAACATGTACTGGTCGAAAAACCGATGACTGATAAGGCCGAGGATGCGGCGGCGCTGAACGCACTGGCCAGAAAAATGGATCGGATCATAATGGTGGACCATACCTTTCTCTACACTGGTGCTGTCAAAAAAATAAAAGAACTGGTTGATTCCGGGCAGATTGGGGATATTTACTATTTTGATTCGGTTCGAGTAAATCTGGGGCTGTTTCAGAACGATGTTAATGTCATCTGGGATCTTGCGCCCCATGATCTCTCCATCATGAAATACATCATTGGGAAAAAGCCTGTCAGTGTGAGTGCAAACGGTGTCTCTCACGTTAAAAACAATCTGGAGAATATAGCATATTTGTCGGTGTTTTATGACGATTCAACTTTTGCCCATTTTCATATCAACTGGCTTTCTCCAATCAAGGTCCGGCAGATAATGATTGGTGGTTCGGAAAAAATGATCGTTTACAACGACATGGAAAATACAGAGAAAATAAAAGTATACGATACCGGGGTGGAGCTGAACTCAGGTGACAAAGATCTCCTGTATCAGGCTCTGATTCAGTATCGTACCGGAGATATGTACGCCCCAAAACTAGACCAGACGGAAGCGCTGAAAACAGAATGCCAGCATTTTGTCGATTGTATTCGACAGGGAAAGTCTCCGATCAGCGATGGTGAATTCGGGTTGGAGATTGTGAAAATTCTGGAGGCAGCGCAGTCTTCCATCAAACAACAGGGAAAAAACATCTATCTGGAAGAGATATGATAAAACTTCTTCTGTCACACGATCTACTGATTGAAGCACTACAGAACCCTGAAACGGCAGCGACGCAGCTCATAAAAAAATGCACGGATGATCCAGGAATCCAGGCCTGGATTCTTGCTCATGCGGTTCAAATCTGCGCCAGCCAAGGCTTTTCAAGTGAAAAAATCGGACAACTAATCGACGGACTCGCACAAATTCCTAATAACGCACACCTCAACGAACAGGCCCTTGCGTCCCAGGTTGGCTTTGAAACCGGATTGCAGATCGCTGCGGCCAGGATGTTTAAGATTCCACGTGTGGTTGTTACCAAACCTCAAGAAGATGAAAAAGGGGTTGCTTTCATCGACTGTCGGGAGGCCCTGGATATTGACGTTTTGATGGATTCTCAGCGGGTTGATTTCCTTAATTTGAATCTTGCTCTTCATCCTATATTCAACCGTATGGATGGCTGGTTTATGGAGATCATCCAAAATACCGCTTTTGCTGGTGGTAATCACGTGGCCGAATTTGAAAAGGAATTTGCAGGTTTTTGTCAGATTCCCCATGCGGTTGGTGTCAGCAATGGAACAGACGCTCTGTTGTTTGCACTGCTTGCGATGGGGATTCAACAAGGGGATGAAATCATCACGGTTCCTAACACGTTTATCGCCACTACTGAAGCGATTTCACAGGCGGGTGCAGTTCCTGTTTTTGTGGATGTCTACCCTGATTCGTATAATATAAATACGGATTTAATCGAAGAGAAGATAACAGACAAAACCAGAGCCATTCTGCCGGTACACCTTTATGGGCAAGTTGCTGATATGGACGCTATCATGGCGATTGCTGCAAAGCATCATCTATTGGTTCTGGAAGACGCCTGTCAGGCACATGGGGCCTATTATAAGGGTAAACGGGCCGGTACTCTCGGACACGCCGGGGCTTTCAGCATGTATCCGGGAAAAAATCTGGGGGCATTTGGGGAAGCGGGATGCGTCATTACGCCTGATCCCAAAATAGCCGCAACCGTAAAGCGTTTGCGGGAACATGGGCAAAGCAAGAAGTACTATCATCTGGTAGAAGGTTATAATGGACGGATGGATAATTTACAGGCCGCTGCGTTAAGAGCCAAACTGCCCTTCCTGGATGAGTGGAATGAAAATAGGCAGAAGATAGCCCGGCTTTATCAAGAGGGACTCAGTGAGGTTCCCGAGGTGAAACTGCCGGTAATAAACGATTATGCAAGTCATGTTTTCCATCTGTTTGTCATACTGGTTCAGGATCCCCATGAGCTTTCTGCTTATTTGAAACAGCAGGAGATTCATACAGGGTTTCATTATCCTGTACCACTACATCTGCAGGAGGCGTATGCAGGTCGGGAGGAACAGCAGGGGAGTTATCCTGTTTCCGAACAATGTGCTGATCAACTGCTTAGCCTGCCGATATTTCCTGAATTGACTGAAAGACAGGTCAGTCGTGTCTGTGATGAGATAAAGCTGTATTACCAGCGAAGCGCTTCTACCGGCTAATTATTAGATGCAATAGATATTCAGGCAACCTATGAGCAAATTGATGGTCATTTCAGGAGAAGCGTCCGGGGATCTGCATGGTGGCAATGTCGTCCAGCGCCTGAAATTATTGCGTCCAGACCTCGAAATCATCGGAACTGGAGGGGACAATTTGGCGGCAGCCGGAGCTCGACTATTCTACCGGGTGGAGGACCTCGCGGTGATTGGTTTTTCTGAAGTACTAAAGGTATACAAACATCTTAAAGCCGTTTTCGATGACCTGGTCAGAAAACTCGATGAAGAAAAACCGGATGCAGTGCTGCTGATAGATTATCCGGCATTTAATCTGAAGTTTGCCGGGGAAGCAAAAAAAAGAGGTATTAAGGTCATTTTCTACATCGCGCCGCAAGTGTGGGCCTGGAAAAAAAACAGAATTCACAAAATTAAAGCGTTGGTTGACGAGCTGATCGTTCTTTTCCCCTTTGAAGTAGATTTTTTCAAAAAGGAGGGGATGAAGACCCATTGCTTTGGGCACCCTTTACTCGATATTGCTGAGCCGACACTGGATCGCAAAGATTTCATTCAGAAATGGCAATTGAGCCCGACGAAGAAAACGATCAGTCTCCTGCCTGGAAGCCGAAAAAACGAAATTGCCAAGCACCTGCCGTTGTTATGCGAAACAGCCAAACAGATCGCGCGGGAACGGGATGACATCCAGTTTATCTACCCTCTGGCACCGACGGTCAGCAAGGCATCTGTTGCGTCTGATCTCAACCAGAAAAACCCCTCTATCACACTGATTGAAGCAGACACTTACAATACGATTGCGCACTCCGATCTGGCTCTGGTCACGTCTGGCACAGCGACACTGGAAACGGCAATTCTGAAAACGCCCCTGATTATCATTTACAAATCATCGCTGGTCACCTACTTGATTGGCAAGTACATGCTGAGGATCAAAGCGATAGGGTTGCCCAATATCATCGCAGACAGGGAGATTGTACCGGAAGACCCACACTTTGTTTCTCCAGGTAAAATAGCAAACTGGGTTAATTACTATCTCACGAACGGTGAAGCCTACCTGAAGATTAAGCAAAATCTGATTGAGCTGAGGAGTCAACTGGGAGAAAAAGGGGCTTATCAGAAAACGGCTGCATTTATTAATACACTATTTTAAACCACTGAATTATCCGTTGACAGGATAAGAGCAACCCCGGATTCAACGTACTGTTGAAGGGTGTTGCTCATCGAAAGTAAGCCAAGAATCGGACAGGAAAATAAACCCATCGCATGAAAAAAGAGATTACGTTAGCAGGTAAAAATTATATCTTGATTGGAACTGCCCATATTTCCAAAGACAGTATTGAAGAAGTATCAGAGGTTATTAGCGATATTCGGCCGGATGCCGTTTGTGTAGAGTTGTGTGCAGGCCGGTATGAGTCTATCCGGAATGCAGACCATTGGAAAAGTATGGATATTGTCAAAGTGGTCAAAGAAGGAAAAGCCCCGATGTTGATGATGAATCTGATTCTATCGGCGTTTCAAAAGAAAATGGGTGATAAACTGGGAGTCAAACCCGGGGCAGAAATGGTCAAGGCAATTCAGATTGCAGAAGAGACCGGCAGTGAAATTGTGCTGGCTGATCGGGATATCACGATCACATTTAAAAGGGCCTGGGGCATTCTATCATTCTGGGAAAAGATCAAACTCTTTGGTCAGATTTTTGTCAGTGTCTTTGAAACGCCGGATATTTCAGAAGATGAAGTTGAAAGTCTGAAAGAAGGTGATATGTTGACGGAAGCGATTGATATGATGGCAAAGGAACTGCCTGGGATAAAATCTGTCCTCATTGATGAAAGAGACCGGTTTCAGGCAGCGAAGATCCTGGAAGCAAAAGGAGAATCAATTGTTGCGGTTGTTGGCGCCGGACATATTCCAGGAATTATTCATCACATGGAAAATCCAGGGGACATTTCCGAATTGGAAACCACGCCTCCACCCGGGAAAACGGGGAAAATTCTGAAGTGGGGAATTCCTTTGGGAATACTTGCAATTATTGCCTATGGCTTTTTTGGAATGAATACGGATGTCAGCCTGGAAATGCTAAAGCGCTGGGTCCTGGCAAACGGGATTCTGTCAGCGTTAGGAGCGTTATTGGCCGGCGGCCATCTCTTGACAGTTTTGGTGGCCTTTGTCGCCGCGCCGATCACCTCGCTCAATCCAACCATTGCCGCGGGATGGGTCTCAGGTTTGACGGAAGCCTGGATTCGAAAACCAAAAGTTGAAGACTTCGAAAACCTGCCGGTGGACATTACCTCAGTTCGCGGATTTCGGAAAAATGAAATCACCAGAATTTTACTGGTGGTCGTTTTGAGCAATCTGGGCAGCACAATCGGGACTTTTATCGGGATCCCCTTGATTACGTCTTTACTGTGATGTGTATCCGGACCCGTCGGGAATTTTTGTAAACCGGTTTTATAAAGACATACCGTGCTTATTGGATATATAGAAGGTATTAAGGGTTGGCTCAAGAATTACTTGGCATTCTGCCTGCAAAATGTCCTGTCTTTACGAGACTTTTACGGACAGATTATGCCAAGTTATTTTTGTACGATCCCTAAGTGCAAAAAAATGACAGAAATGGGTTCAGCAATGTCCGGTTAGGTTTTTGCAGTTCAAAAGCTGAATGATAAAACCCGTCTCTACACATAAGGATTTAAAGATTTTCTAAGTTTGCTTCACGAAAAACCGCCAAACTCGCTCGTGCTTTGCTCAAACATGGCTCATTTTCGCTACGCTAAACTAAGAAAATCTAATAAATCCTTATCAGCGCGATCCAGGCTTCATCATTCAGCTTTTTGCAAAAACCTAACCGGACATTGCTGAAATGGGTTAGATTGAAGATGACAGTACGATATTTTAAAAACAACAAACCTGTTTATTCTCTCAGGAGTGACGATGGATAGTGAAAAGACGATCTTAAACAATTTTCTACCGCAACTGAAAAGTTTTGTTAAATCGGAAACGGTTTTTGGAGAACCATACAACATCGGCGAAGTGACGATGATCCCGGTTAATTCTGTGAAAGTCGGATTCGGTTTTGGTTCGGGGGATACAAAGACAATTGACAGTTCCGCTGGTGGCGGTGGTGTTTTGCTGACACCGGTCGCATTTATTGTTGTTAAGGGCGAAGACGTTTCCATTCACAATTTAAGCGCCGGTACGATTGAAAATGTACTGGAAAAAGTTCCTGAAGCTCTGGATAAGTTTATTTCTATATTTCAAAAATTGCAGAAAAAGAATAAAAAGACGGACGAATGATTTTTTTATACGGTTTTCTCTTGGCAATCGGGGTTCTGCTGATTGTTATTCTGAGCATCCCTGTTAAAGTTCGTTTGGAATCGAATCTCGTATTTCTGGTTCAGTGGGTTTTTCTGACTGTCAGGATTATCGTTGAGCAAAATAACGTCCGAACAGAACTGCAACTATTCAACAAAACAATAGAGAGCCGGAAAAAAGCCAAACAGAAACCGGTCACTAAACAAAAAAAGGCCAAAAAGAAAAAACCGAAAAAAAAGGTTCCATTCTCATTTTTAAAAGATACCCTGCAGGATGCTGCTATTAAAAAAGTTATATACCAGTCTCTTCATTTAGTCCTGCGCTGTCTTTTCGCAATTAAGATCCGATTTTTGAAATGGAATATCGGTTTAGCAGACTACTACTGGCAGGGAATTATCTATGGTGTTGTCAGCGGATTACCCAATACCAAACGATGGCAAATCCACGGAAATTTTGATGAGGTCAACGATTTTCTACTGATTATACAAATATCGATCTGGCGAGTTCTATCTGCAATCGCCATTTTTCTATTCTTCTTTCCTTATTTCAGGACATTACGAATTTACATGCGGTTCCGAGCGGCAACTTGAATCGGGAAACAGTGAAAAATCCGAAAAGAATCAGCTTTAAAAGCAAAGGACTTGAACTGATACAGGTCTGCGGGCCTTACGCAGAACTCTATTTCGACTGGAAGCAGATACCGCCTCTTGACCTGAGCAAAAGTTATTACCTGGTCGAAATCTCACCTGACTCGTTGATTCTGCCCCTTGAATATGCCAGACCCAACTCGGACGGGCCGCTTCATTTCTGCCTGAAAACGGGGGTCGAATATCAGCTGAGGCTCCTTGCGGTCCCACTCCCCGCATTTTCGATTGAATCTGATCTCGATCCACCTCCTCAATTGGAATTCATTCCCCAACATGAAAATTTGCATAAACTGATCTGGGGAAATGTCGATGTGGAGGCACTAAGTCAGTCTTGCAACAGCCATCATGTTGAAATTTACCAGGAGGGAATCTTATCCCAGCAATGGGCTCTACAACCGCTTATCTCTTGTGAACTGGTTGGAAGACCGGCGGTCATTGAAATTCGCTGCGGCTCTGGTGAGCGGTTGTTACTGATTAACACCAATCTGCAGCAAATGACCTGTGCCGGATCCCTTCCCTTTACCCTCAAGAAGCAACCGGTTCGACTGAGTCTTTCAACTGCTATCCATCCGGTTCCGGGTTGGCGTGTCAGGGTGGATTTGCCTGGGTCTTTTCAGATGCGGAAAATATGGCAGGAATCATTTCTAACTGAGTTTAGCACGTCAGACCCGGCTCATATTATTGGCTGCTTCAGATTTTATGAAAACGGAAAACAGGTTCTCGACATCAGGCAGTGGGGATTTTCGACACATATTCAAAACCATCTGATTGACCAGATCCAATTACAGGAGTGGAAGCTCAAAAAGAAAAAGCGGGTTCATCATCTGAAACTTCAACTTCAGGTCACTTCGGCCCATCGAGAGCTCTATAAATTTGTCCTGCTCGAAAAACAGCTTGCAGGAAATATAAATGTCGAAACGGTTGGGTTCTCCGAAGATGAGATTGAATCTGCTGAACAGAATTTGTTTAAAAACCAGCGGCATGTCGTCTGGGAGCAAGCCTTTTTTGAGCTGGTACTTTGGTTCAAGGTGGATGGTCATGACTGGCAGGAATTTCAAAGGGATATCGCCCATTCTCTCCGCTGGGACTATGTCCCCTCAGAATCAGCAACTGAATGCTTTTGCGAGTGGGTACTCTTCGATCTGAACCAGCCGGATCGATTGGTGACGGTGCTATCTTCAGGTCTGGAGAAACGAATACAATGGCCTGACCGGGTCTATCTGAGACCGTTCAATACAGAACGACTGTTTGCCTGTTGGGACCTGGAAAAACGCAACATTGAAAACAGGATCCGGTCAGACTGGGGCGTCGTTCTTTCCCAAGTTGGATTTTACCTTAAAGTGCATGAGGAGCATCTTGGTACGAGAATCCGGCGTGCAGACCTGGATTGTCACTTGATTGATGTTTTCTCTGCTCAAAAAAATCTCTATTTCGATGTTGAACCCAATAAGTGTTTTTCGGTTGAGATCGTCGCGCGTTTTGAACAGCAAGAGATTTCACTGACACCGGTATCCACATCTGTCGTTACCCCCAGAAAACCGGATCAGTCATCTCTCAGCTACCCCCACTACAGCAAATCAGAAAGCCAGGGGTATCATTGCACCCAGCGGCAAGTCCGTCATCTGCAGGGAACAGATGCTCAAAACAGAGCCAACGTTATGCTGCACCTGCATATGCACTCCCCAAACCTCTATCGGGCTGATCCTTTTCGGGAGAGCTTTCTGAGAGACGGCACCTGGCCGATTGTCACCAACGAAGGGGCTGAAGTTCATAATCCGCCAGGGGAATGGGTTTTGAGGAACTGTCTAGATTCTTGGCTACCGATTCTGAGAGTTTTGCGTAGTCTGGCTGCGGAATCGGTCGATTATCAGCTCAGTCTCGATATATCACCTCCCGTGGCCTATATGATAAGTAGTCCCTGGTTCAAGGACTACATGTCCCGTTATTTATTGCGGATGAAAGCATATGTGAGCGGACAGATTGCCTTGATGAAATTCCGCAACGATTCACCTGATTTTATTTATGCAGCGGAGCGCTGTCTGATCGATTTGGATGCGATTGAATCTTTTTACATTTCTGATCTGGATAAAAACATCATCGGTGCTTTCCGTGAACTTGAACTGCAAGGGTTCGTTGAAATATCAACCTGTACAGCAACGCATGGAATGCCTGCCGAGCTGGAGAGTCTTCCGGATGCACTTGACAGTCAGATTACACTGGCTGCCAGAAGCCATCATCGAATTTTTGGAGATCGGCCCAAAGGGATCTGGCTTGCTGAAAACTCTTTTTTCCCTGGCGTTGAACAGTTGCTTTCCAGAGAAGCGTTGGGATTTTTCTTTGTTGAAGCAGAAGCTATTTTATGTGGGTCGCACAAACTCTCCGAAGAGGAGTTCAGTCCGGTTATCCTCCCTCTGAATCAGGTAGTCGCATTTGGCCGCAGCCGTTTGGGCAGAGCCCAGGTCTGGGATGCTGACATTGGCTATGCCGGTCATCCGGATTTTCGAGAATATCATTTTCGGCACTTAGGGTTGCCGGTCAAGCGGATCACTTCGAAAACAACGGATGACAAACAGCCGTATCACCCGGACCAGGCAGAAAAGACGGCTCGGAAGCTGGCACAGGATTTTCATCACAAACTGAGTGAGAAAGCCTTCGAATTAAGCAGCCGCAGCTTTAAATCGATTCCCCTGATCAGCTGTACCTATGACGCCGAGCTATTCGGTCATCATTGGTGGGAAGGACCTGTTTTTCTGGAAGAGCTTTTAAGAGAGTTTTATCGCAAAGCGGGTGCAATCGGATTGACGACACCATCGCATTATCTCGCAGGGAATCCCACTCTACCCGAGGTGGTGCCAAATCCATCCACCTGGGGGCATGAAGCGGTGCATGTAAAGTGGACGGATCCGAAAGTTGCCTGGACGTTCAGAGAATTAGAAAGAGCGGATCAGATTTTGAAAACCTATTTAGCACTGGGTCAGGAAAACAGGCTGACAGATTTTCAAATACGGATTGTTGAGCAGATGGAGGCGGAATTCATCCGTGCGCAAAGCTCGGATTTGACTTTTGTCATCATGGCCGGAGATTTTGAGGAGGATATGCAGAGAGAAATTTTGAAGTACCTGGACTACTTTTATCGTCTCAAATCCCTGATTGACAATAATGTTGAGGACGAACAATTTCTGTTGTTCCGGCAGTACGAAAATAATATGTTTCCTGAAATTGCCGGATGCTATGCCATCCGTCTGCAACCCACTTAATCCACCTGACATAATCCAGATTTATTCAGCAATGTCCGGTTTGGTTTTTGTTTTGCAAAAACCTAACCGGTCATTGCTGAGATTTATTCAAAGATAGACCTTAAAAGGAGGCTACAACATCAGTAGTCTTTTACGTACTCAAATAGACAAGGAGTTTCATGATGACAGAAGAGATCACTAAAATCGGTATCGTGACTGTGAGCGATAGGGCTTTTCGCGGTGAGTATGAAGATAAAGGCGGACCCGCCATCCGGGACTGGCTGCAAAGCGCCTTGAAAAGTGAGTGGGAAGGGATCGGAAAAATTGTTCCGGACGAACAGGATAGTATCGAAACGGCACTGCGGAGCCTGGTTGACCAGGAAAAATGTCATCTGATTCTAACGACCGGTGGGACCGGTCCGGCAAAAAGGGATGTGACGCCAGATGCGACTCTTTGCATTGCGGATAAGGTGATGGATGGATTTGGAGAACGAATGCGTTCTATCAGTTTGAAATATGTTCCCACGGCCATTCTCTCCCGGCAGGTGGGTGTTATTCGCAAGCAGTCTCTGATTGTAAATCTACCTGGTCAACCCAAAGCCATTAAGGAGACTCTGGATGAACTTTTCGAAGCGATTCCTTACTGCATTGAGTTGTTAGAGGGGCCTGTGCTGGAAACAAACGAAGAAATCGTCACGGCTTTCAGACCCAAATCTGCAAAAAACAAAAAGTAAGATCTACCCTTCTTCTGAAGAAATATTCATATTTATCTGAAATCATATCATATTGATTTCGGGATGAAAGCCCTTATTAAATGATAAGGATCAAACTTTATATGATTAGAATATACAAAATGAACCTTGCCGTTATAAAATTAAAGGATATTTTGTAAATGGAGAAGATCTGTTTTGATGGGGTTCCCGCAAAGCGATAATGACTTGGTATAAATGGGAGTTGGGTTATTGAAATTAATGATGACCCATTTCCAATGACAAGTCGAGATACCTTTTCTGTTATTTTGTACGATTAACCACAAGACAAAGAAAAATTATGGATTCTATTGAACAGAAAATAAGGGAAACACTGCAACAGATCCCTTTCAGTAACAACGGCGGGAATATTTTGGACAGCGGCGTTGTCTATTCGCTAGAACTTAAAGGTGAAACCGCCAATGTTGTGCTTGTCATCGGTGAAGAAAATCAGTCAATCAAGGACGAAACAGCTGCGAAGGTAGAGCAGGGGTTGAAATCCGTTGAGGGCATCAGTGAAGTGGGAGTTAAAGTGGTGAGCTCCCAGGCAGAGATCGAGGCGCAACAACAGCCGGCTTCTGGAGAAAATCCGGCACCACCGGAGCAGGCAAACTATCTTCAGGAATATGCAAACGTTATTCTGGTCGCCAGTGGCAAAGGCGGAGTTGGAAAATCTACGGTGGCAATCAATCTGGCCCTGGCCCTCAAAGCACTGGGGAAAACCGTTTCTGTGTTGGACGCCGATGTCTATGGCCCCTCCATTCCTATCATGCTTGGAAAGCGGGACGAACCATTGCAGGTGGAAGGAGAGAAGGTTAAGCCGTTGAATCAGTTTGGTATTGATTTCATGTCTGTGGGCAATATGGTCAAAGAAGATCAGGCACTAATCTGGAGAGGGCCCATGGCTCATCAGGTGATCCAGCAAATGCTCCGTGATGCAGCCTGGCCGGGGGGAGATTATATGATTGTTGATCTACCACCGGGAACAGGGGACGTTCAACTCTCTCTCTCCCAGATGGTAGCAGCCACAGGTGCCGTTGTTGTTTGTACGCCACAAGATGTAGCGCTGCTGGATGCGAGGAAAGCGATTGCCATGTTTACCAAGGTCAATATCCCTGTTCTGGGTATGATTGAAAACATGAGTGCTTTTGTCTGTCCTAAATGTGGTGCAGAGACCCCGATTTTTGCAAAAGGCGGCACCGAGCGTGAGAGCTCCGCTCAGGAAGTAGCCTATATCGGTGGTGTTCCAATTGAAATGGATATCCGACTGGGATCCGACAATGGTGACCCCATCGTACACGCCAGTCCAAATTCAGGCAGTGCAAAAATTTTCATGGAAATGGCAGCTAAACTGGACCAGATAGTGACGGAGGCGGGTTAATGGCAGGCAGCAAATTAAGCACCAGACCCAAGGAGATTACCTTTGACGGCAGAATGCACATTATCTGGCATGATGGTGCGCACACAATTTATAACTATTGGGATCTGCGAACTGCATGTCCCTGTGCGTCCTGTGTGGATGAACTCACCGGCGAAAAAGTGTTGGATGACAACAGCGTGCCCAAAGAGATTCATCCGGTGAAGAGTGCCTATATTGGTAATTATGCGCTGGAAATTCTCTGGAGTGATGATCATAACACAGGGATCTATACATTCCAGAAATTACGTGACGAATATCCTCATTCAACCGCAGCGATTTGATTCAGCGCCTTTTTGAATCGCAGAATCCGGTTGTGGCTCCAATTTAAATTTTCAAAAAGAGATAAAAGCCCCATTGAGTTTTTCAAAGTTAAAATTTGAGTTGGAAGCCAGGGATGGAAATGCGCGCGCAGGTTTTTTCCAGCTCCACGGACATAAAATCGAAACTCCCATTTTCATGCCCGTTGGGACCAATGGAACGGTTAAGGCGATAACGGTCGATGAGCTGAAGAAAATGGGCTATCGACTCATTCTGGGCAATACTTACCACCTTCATCTCCGCCCTGGAGACGGCATCATTCAGCGATTGGGGGGATTGCACCAATTCATGAATTGGAATCGTGGGATTCTAACTGATAGCGGTGGCTTTCAGGTCTTTTCCCTGGGAAAGTTAAATAAAATAAGTGAAGAAGGGGCTTTTTTCAGGAGCCATCTTGACGGCAGTAAAAAAGTTCTAACACCTGAATCAGCCATTGCTATTCAGGAAAATCTGGGATCGGATATCATGATGGTTCTAGATGAGTGTCTGCCTATCCCTGTTGATAAAAAAACAGCGGCCGAGTCAATTGCCCGCACTACCAGATGGGCAGTACGTTCCTTCAATGCCAGAAGGTCTGACAACAACCTTTTTGGTATTGTTCAGGGTGCTGATTTCGAAGACCTCCGCAGGGAGTCCGCTCAGATGCTTATGGAAACGGACTTTGATGGTTTTGCGATTGGCGGATTGAGCGTCGGTGAGGACAAGGAGATAATGGATGGGATGGTGTCACTAATTGTTCCCGTTCTGCCGGAGAAAAAGCCAAGATATCTGATGGGCGTCGGAGACCCGATCGATATGATAAACAGTATTGAATCCGGTGTGGATATGTTTGATTGTGTTCTTCCGACCCGTAACGCCCGAAATGGGGGTCTGTTTACCTTTAAAGGCCCGGTTTCCATCAAACGGTCACAATTCAAAGAGGACAATCTTCCTCTGGACAAGGATTGCGATTGTGATGTGTGCCAAAATTACTCCAGGGCCTATTTGAGACATCTCTATAAGTCTAATGAAATTCTCTCGTCACGGTTGAACAGTTACCACAATCTCTGGTTTTTCAAACAGCTATTGATGAAGGCCCGAGAGGCGATTCTGGCAGGGAGTTTTAAGAAGTTTAAAAGACGGTTTTTGAGTGACTATCTCGGATCTCAGGAATGACCGGGTTTGAGGGACCTGTTTTTGGAAGATATTGTCAGGTTTTCTCCATTTGGTTTTCTATCGTCAGGCGTTGCTCATAACATTTTCTTGAGCCTTCGTCGTCACCCTGGTCGTATAGCAGCTTTCCCAAATGATCGAGTATATCCAACTGTCCTGTAAAATCTTTGATCGTCTTTTTAATGGCTAGGTGATTCTGGTAGGTTTGCGTGAGTCTGGGCCAGTCTTCCAACTGATGATAGGCTGTTTCGATCTCTGTATAGATCTCGTCCATTTTATCAAATTTATGCAATTGCCTGAATTCATTTAGCGTAGTAAACAGAAAATGAACCGCGTATTGCTGCTGATCTGCTTCGACATATCTCTTTACAATCTGCTCCAGTAATTCCAAATGCTGGGGATGCTGTTTATCCACATAGTTTGTAAAAAGCTCCTGCTGGGTTTTTGACGCTTTTTCATGCTGGTCAAGATCGAACTCACAATCTCCCTTCAACAGTGTCAGCTTCACTATCATGTCAGCGGGGACCTCCATCTCGACAGGCGAGTCGAAAAACTGACTTAATGCGGACAGGCTCTTATCATATTCCTTTTTCTGATAATAACTCTGCGCCATTGATAGCGTTATTTCAGCTGCATCTTTGGTTCCCGATTCATCTGCTTCAAAATCGCTGCTGGTGAGAGCCTCTTGAGATGTCAATGGCGGCGCCATCTTCGGACCTTCCGTCTCCCGAGTTTGTTCATTTGAATTCGACGGCAGAGAGAGGTTAGTCAGTTTTTTTGGGGGCAGTTTGACAGGGTCCACTTTACCCGAAGAAACTTCGGGTGTCTCTTTAATATCGTCGAACATTGTCCCTATTGATGCTACCGATATTTTTTCTTTTATGTTCCTTTCAGGTTTTCCGGGGCTTTTCTTTCTGGCTGCTGGCAGCCCTGGTTTACTCTTTTGGGGTGGTGCTTTTGGTGTTTCGGTTCTCTTTTCCTGGAGTTTCGTTTTGCTTTTACTGGACAGTGAGAGAATGACATCATTCTCACCTTCAGATTTTCTCAGCCCCGATTTACTGGATTGCGTCAAGTTTTTTTGAAACCGAGAAAAGACGCTCGGATCAATGGCTTGGTCTGGGGAACCGGATTGATCCGATACAAGGGACTCCTTTTTAGCGGCGGCTGACTTCTTTCCGGTTGTCAGATTCTGAGATCTACCACCTTTTTTATGGGTCCGGGAGATGATAAACTGTAGCTGAACCATCAGCAGAAAAACCAGCCCTATGATGGCGAGCTTGGTTTCTATATCCAAATCGATATAAGAAACGGCTATACCGGATGCAGCCACAATCGTCAGAACTTGAATAAGTGGTTTAATGATTTTTCACTCCGTTTAAGATCGTGAATAAAACTACCCAGCTAACCAATTTTTAATGCGGTGGGGATGACGTTCAAGTTCGGGCAAATCATTAGTTTGATAGGCTTGACTCCGGACGCGACTATCCTTTCTGTTCAAGAGACGCTTTCAGGCTGATAACAAGATCGCCACATTTGAGGACTTCGCCTTAAATCCAGTATTTTCGGGCTATGTCCACCTACTATCTCGATATTTTGATTCAAGGTCAACGACTTTAAGGTTTGAATCTCTCAGGCGAATTGCCAGCATTTTCGCAAAATTTCGATAAAGCTTGTATGCAATAGCAAAATATTTTCGTGTTCCGGAAATCTGTGTCAACATTTCATCATTGATCGAAAAAAGCAGTGAGTTGCCTCTGGCTGTGGCTTTTGCCGACCTTCTGCGCTGATCCAGCAGTCCCATCTCTCCAAAACACTCTCCAGGATTCAAGACTGCCAGCTCTGTCTCTTTATCTATACCGTCTTTCTTTCCAATTGTTTTGCTGATAACGACATTTCCATTAATTAAAATGTACATTTTGGAGCCGAATACGTTTTCTTCAAATATCGTATCACCATCTTTATAACGTTCCGGGTTCATAAACTTTAAAAACGTATAGAGCTCTGCATCTGTAAAACCTTTAAAAAATTCGACAGATACTTGAAGTCTTTCAAAAATGCTTCTGTTTATCTTTATCATGTCTTTAGATTGAGTAGACCATGCTTTTCAAACAGCCTGCTCGGCAATAGTTTACCCGGAAAGTTAATAAAATGTGGTGTACGTTGCTTTCCCCGTAGCAGTCTTTATAAATTTGTAACCTGTTTCTCAAATTCAGGCAAATAATTTATGTGATCAGGCGATTAATGAATAGGTTGTCTGTGGGACACTTTCATTTCTCAATATTTGATGGGTTTCCTCAAGGTATCTTAAATGCGCGATTGCTTCCCCTGTCGCAAACCATTTTTGAGGAACTGGAAACTGCTCCCAGGAATCGCATTTGATATCCCAATGCATCTTTGACGCGACTCCGTACGCGTGTCTGGATCCTTGGTCCAGTATGGAGAGTATTTCGTCCAGCCTCGCCATATGATGATGTTTGAGCTCATCAATCCGCTCTCTGAAATTTGTAAACATACTCCGATGCCCAGGCAGGACCAAATCGACTACCAGAGGGTATACTTTATCCAGACTATTGAGGTAAAATTTCAGCATATCCTGCTGGTCAGACCAGCCTTGTATGTTTGGGGTAATGTCACCTAAAATGTGATCACCTGAAATAAGCAGCCTTTTATCCGCTTCATAAAGGCAGGTATGGCCAAGCGAATGTCCCGGAGTTTCGATGCAGGTCAGTTTATAGTCGCCAACTTCAAGCAAATCACCATCCTGCAGAATCTTAAGCTCAGGAACCCATTGCGTTCCGAACTTCTTTCCAGGGTGTTGCTTAAACGCATTTCGGAGTTCAGTTTCTGGGAAACCGTTTTCGGCAGCATAGGTAAACATGTGCTCAAAACCGTCCCATCCATCGAGAATCTCCGCATCGGGTCGATTAAAATATATGGTGCTTGTAGGCGTTTTAAGTTTTTCTACCAGACCAAAATGATCAGCATGTAAATGGGTAATAAAAAAATCGGTACAAGTCAGGTCAATATTCAGAGAGCGTAAGCCTTTTTGCATCGCTGCAAGACACTCTTCCCGATTAAACCCCGTATCGATGATCAGGTTGCGAGTAGAGCCCGTGATGATATAAGAATTCAGTGATTTTAGAGGACTATCAGGTAGCGGAATTTCAAGGCGGTAAAATCCAGGTAAAATTTCTTCGGGCATAAGTTTGTCCTTTGATTCTGAAAATGGGATCGGCAAATTTCGTAAGACCTTTTGTTTATTGTATTTCCAAATGTGTTGATAAGAAAATATAACATTTTTTCGGGAAAACTCGCAAGTAGCCGGAGTACTGAAAAAATGTAATGACTGGTTATCTGTTAATAAATTAATTATTAAGGGTCGGCTCAAAAATTACTTGGCATTCTGTCAGCAAAATGTCTGGTCTTTATGGGACTTTTGCGGACAGTTTATGCCAAGTTATTTTTGTACGATCCCTAAGATCCATTTAGGGTACCAAATGATAGTAAAAGTAGCTTTAAATATTCCCTTCACTGAACCTTATGATTATCAGATCCCTGAAGAATTGAATCTACAGATCAATGTCGGTATCCGAGTTCTCGTTTCTGTCGGCTCCAGAAGAATGATCGGAGTGGTTGTTGAGATTCTGTCAGCGTCAAAGCATGACAAGCTCAAACCGGTGTTAGCGCTGATTGAAAATGAGCCTGTTTTCGATCCTAGAATGCTTTTTTTCACAAAATGGATTTCCAATTACTATCTCTGCAGTTGGGGAGAGGTTCTGGACGCTGCTTTACCGACAGGTTTGAAACCAAAAGTGATTAAGAAGATTCAGGTAGATACCACCAGCATCAGCCAATTATCGCTGGATCCTCAAGAAGAGGAGTGGTTGAGATCGATTGTGGACAAAAAAGAGTCCGATATCTTGAAGAACAAAAAAGGAGAAGATTACAGCCATCTTTATTCGAAATTGAAAAAGAAGAAGATCATTTATCATATCTATACACACACGACCGGTAATTCAGGTCTTTCCTATACAGAGTGGTTGAGTTACCAACCCGAATATGGAGATCAGGTCACAGTCAGAAAGGGGAGCCTGACAAGCCAGATACTGCAGTGGTTTAAATCAGAAAATGAACTCATACGGCAAACCGTATTGGACCGGTTTCCAAACGCCTCGCCCCAGTTAAACAGTTTGATCAAAAAAAAGGCGCTGCTGAAATCAAAAAAACCAATACCAGTCGGATCTTGTCCCTCGACAATCAACACGGATCTGTTTATTCAGCCCAATGTTGAACAGCGTGTGGCGATAGACACCATTTTAACGGCAATCAAGCAAAAAACGTATCAAACCTTTCTGTTACATGGCGTCACCGGTAGCGGAAAAACAGAGGTGTATCTTTATGCCGTCAAAGAAGCCATTCAACAAGGGCAAACGGTTCTGATATTAATTCCGGAAATCTCATTGACTCCTCAGGCTGTTAGTCGCTTCAGAGAACGATTCGGAGATCGCATTGCTGTCCTGCACAGCGGAATGGCTGAAAAAGAGCGTGCTTTGGAGTGGTGGAAAATAAAAAGAAAGCTCTGTGATATTGTTATCGGGGCGCGTTCAGCCATTTTTGCCCCCTTAGAGGATATCGGATTGATCGTTGTGGACGAGGAACATGACACGTCATACAAACAGCAGGAGGGCCCTTTTTATAATGCCAGAGACGCTGCGGTGAAAATCGCTAGTGAACGGGGCTGTGTAGCTCTGCTGGGATCTGCGACGCCATCTGTCGAATCATATTTCAATTTATCCAGCGGGAAATATACCCATCTCAGACTTAAAAACAGGGTGAATCGACAGTCGCTTCCAAGTTTTGAATTGATAGATCTAAAAAAGGAAGAGCGACAGAAAGGCGCCTTTTATCTCTCTAAACACTTTATCACCCGGTTGAAGGGGGTTCTGCAACGTCAGAAGCAAGCACTGATCTTTTTAAATCGTCGAGGATATGCGGCATTTTTATCCTGCGCGTCCTGTGAACTTCCAGTCCTCTGCCAGAACTGTTCAATTGCACTAACCTGGCATCGAACCCGGCAGCGTTTAATCTGCCACCATTGCGGATTCAGTCAGAACTATCCCCAAACCTGCCCTCACTGTCACGAAACTGTTTTTAATCTTGAGGGCATCGGGACCCAACGAGTTGAAAGGGACCTTAAGCTACTTTTTCCTAACGCAAGATTTTTGAGAATGGACCGGGATACGGTTCGTAAGAGGGGAGCTCTGGAGCGAAATATCGACAAAATAAATGACAGGCAGGTCGATTTTGTGATTGGGACCCAGTTGATCAGCAAAGGGCACGATTTTAAGCATATCGGGATTGTCTGCATCATATTTGCTGATATGAGCCTCAATATCCCGGATTTTCGGTCTTCTGAACGAAGTTTTCAACTGATATCCCAGGTATCCGGCAGAGCTGGCCGGGACGAGAAAAGTGTTGGTCTGGCTTTGATCCAGTCATATAACCCCGGGCATTATGCATTTCAGACTGCTATACAGAATGATTTCACTGGATTTTTCAACCAGGAAATGATGTTGCGCAGGGATTTGGATAATCCGCCGTACATCCGACAGATTCTGATAAAAGTCAGCGATAAAAATCCGGGCAACGTTGAGATATCTGCTGTTAAACTAGGAAGTATCCTTAAGGATTCAGCAGTACGATCGAATTTCCAGGTTCTCGGCCCGGTCGAATCTCCGTTACAAAAAATAAATAATCGTTACTACTGGCAAATCTTGATCAAGAGCGGGGAAATTGGAAAGGCTAAACGCTTTATCAGAGATCTTCTTTTTAACCGCAAAGGCTGGCGGGTGAAAGCGGGGACACGGATTTCTATTGATGTTGACCCCATGACAATGCTGTAATTTGCTAACCATGGGATCTATTATCAAGGCTGGGAAACAGCCTAATTTATTTTGTCTGAATTTACATCGATCTTCAGAGTTTTTGCTTTCTTTCCTGTCTGCACAAATATCAATCGGGTATGACCGGCATCGACATCCAAAAATTCTTCTCCATCCATAATCACTGTGATATCGATGGTTTTTCGGACACTGTTTTCTCCCTTGAACGGTTTAACGATGGCCTTGATTCTGGCATAGCCACGCTCGTTCAAATGGATGTCTGTGCCAAATCGAATATTGTCGAATACATGGCTGATATATATGGGCCCCGCACGAAAGGCATTCTGGTTGGAATTTTTTTGAACCATCTGTAATGTTAAATAGACCCCTACCTCTTCTCTGGTTTCAGGAACCTTAATTTCAGTCTTATCAGCTTTGATAACCAGATGGAAAGGCAGGTTTTTGATCTTGTCGCTGATTGAGCCCCGACGGGTAATTCCAGAGAGGATTTGTCCGGGCTGCAAATCAACTGCGTCATCATCGTTTTTCACCGTGACTGCCCCTGAAGACAGACTGACAGTCAATTTATCATCACGCTCGACCATTGAGACAACGGTCCCCTTGATACCTGCCGTTGCGGTTGGGGTCCGAATAGTAGTGCTCTGGTACTTCTTGGTAAATTTGCCCCAGAAAGAGCCAATTTCTAAGAAAAGGTGATGCAAAAAACGCCTTGATCCTTTTTTTGATTCCACCGATTTTTCTAGCAAGAAGCGCGTATTTGTGAACAAACGTAATAAGGACCCATCTCGAAAGGCAATTGTGACTTTTCCAGTTTTACCGGTGACAACCATATCCTGATCATAAAGAATCAAACCGGTTCTGCCTGCAAGCCGGGCGGAACCCCTCTCGATTTCGATTTGACCCCGAAGATCTTTGATGCTGGCTACCGCGTTTATGGCGAAGCTGTTCGGTACCCACAGGGTTAGTATCAAAGTCAAACTGATCACGGCTGACAAAAAAGCGTTTTTGAGCATGGATTTTCTCTCACCCCCTTTATACATTTTTCAATATGTTCTAACGAAATTTCACTTTTGATTTGTAGCTTAAGGGCTGGCTCGAAAATTACTTGGCATTTTGTCTGCAAAATGTCCAGTCTTTTCAGAACTTTTGCGGACAGATTATGCCAAGTTATTTTTGTACGATCCCTAAGGGAAATACGGGTTTTGTGTTTAGCCAATAGTAGTGCAAATACCGTACAATTAGGTCAGGTGGTAATTATTGCCTTCATAACCTGATTCGCTTTTTGCCTCTTATTATATTATATTGTCTCGTAAAAGGAATGACAATTAATTGTGTTGTGAAATCACAAGCTTGTCGGAGCTGGAATTGGGGTTTTGGTATAATACAGCCACGGTACGCAGCCACGGTACGGTTCCAAAGCCATTTTTCCGCTTACTCTTTTGTTTGAATGGGACAATAGGAGGTGAGTCATTAAAGAAACGGTCTGGACAAAATGGTGTTGTCTCTAAATAGTCCGAAAACTCAACTATTTAGGGTTTGGTCCCGGATTGAATGATTCCGAATAATCTACTGCAAAAATTCTTTCTGAATAAAATATTGCAGCCGGAGGGACCAAAAAGGTTTGGGATTTTTTGACTGAAATGCATCTTTATTGCAAGTATTTTCTATCGAGTTAAAAAAATGGTATTCTGAGGGGGCAAAAGAAATCCCAAAGAGACCAATTTTGATTATTTGCGACATTTTTGTCGAGATAATGGCTCTCAGAGACAGGTCGATTCTTTGAAAAATTTAAACCTTTATGAAAAAAATCTATCTACTGCTCCTGGTGACTATTTTTTCGGTTAATGTTTCTGCCCAGGTCGTGACGCCATCTCTGGATGGGGCTTTTCCGGTTGAAATGGCATCGGCTGCGGGATGGCGTTTTGGCAGTACCTTGGGTGGGCAGACATCCTTTGGCAAGGTCGATGGAGAGACAGAAAAAGCGGATTATCACAACATTGATTCTTCTTTTTTGCTTGCGTATCAACCGAGCAACATTGTCGCCGAGTTTTATTGGGCATCTCCCGGGACGTTTTATCAGTGGGAAACTGAAACAGATACTCTGAATGAGACCAACAATGGCGATGGCAGATTCAGCCTGACTCTGCGGGGGGAAAAAAATGTCACCATTGGTATCGGTTATCGTATAGCCGATCAGGACACCACTTCTGATACGATTAATAAAAGTTTATACGAAGGAAGTTTTTCGCTGCGAATGCTGGATGGACTCTATCTGGCAGCCGGGATGCAGCGAGTGACGGAAAAGTTTCACACCGGTGATTCCAGAAAGTGGAATCGTATCCTGACCGGGGTGTCTTTGCAGGTGGGAGACCCACTTAAAAATTTGTTTCGCACCGAAGTCTCTTTCCAGACGTCACCAGAAAGCTCTGTTGATGATCCAGCAATAAAGCCTCACAGAGAGACGAGCCGTATTCAGGCTGCGGCTGAACTTCTCTGGGGTGCTTTTTTGTTCTCATATCAGTACCGGAACACAACTCTGGGTGCTGTCGGCACAGAAATAGATGATCAAATTGTCGCCAGGCATCGTTACGGCATTGGGCTTAAAATAGGCAGCGCCACTCTCGGATTTTACGCTGGGGGTGGGACACGCACTGCAGGTGACAAAGTACTAAAAACCCAATTATATCAGGGGACTTTGAGTTTAAACTTTATTTAATTTCTTGATCTGAACAGTCCAACCCTTCATATTTACAGCATGGATGCGCAGGTAAATTTAGATCAAACCAAGGACCCAACGATGAAAATCGCGATGATAGGATCAAAAGCACTATTATTCCTGGGGGTGCTGCTTTTATGGGCGAACTGCGGGTTTGGCCAGGTCGTTACCTCCTCTATGGATCCAACCCAGTCAATTCTGATGCCCTCCGCTGCAGGTTGGCGTGAGAAACCGGCTGCGGGTATAGGTTATCATGAGGGTAGCGGGACGCGGGATCTGAATAACCAGGAGATCTATCAGTTCGATATATCCGGCTTGGACGGCAACCTGGCATTTACAGTGGGTAATGCATTCATAGAGATGTATGGGTCTCAGAGCACTACGAATGTCCAACTGGACCAATTCTATGAAGGACAGTTCAACCTTAAATTCAATGATGCCAGGCTGAACATTGCTCTAGCCGGGAACGATTTTCTTACCATCGGTTTGGGAGTACGCTCTACCGAGTCTACTGACCATATTGATGCCAACTACGATTCGGAAACAACCGATGCCATGCGAGCAATCGGTTCTATCTCGATCAAAGCCCTGGATATGTTTTATTTCGGCCTTGGTTTCGAGCGCGTCAAAGAAGAAAACACTTATGCTGTCGGTTTGACTTGGAACAATGTTATCAGCGGTGTGGCTATGCATCTGGGTCAACCCGGTGGAACGCAATTCAAGGTTGAATACTCTCTCGCCTATTCAGAATCCCAGGTAAATACGCTCTCCGGAGATTTGGTGGAAAATAACCATCCACAAACAGCGATCTCCCGTATGTCCGGGGAATTGATGTTCAGCGGTTTGTTGTTTGCGTTCAAGTCCGAAGAGAAAAAAATTGATGTGGATATTGTAGAGAATGGACAAACTGTTAAAGAGATCAAGATGGTCAACAATCAGGGCGGGGTGCTCTGGATTCCAGAAAACGGTCTTAGTATGGGCTTTTATTTTCTAACCGGAACCAATACAGCGAGTTATGACGATTCAATCAGCTCGTTCAAGGTGAAATTAGCTTATGTTTTTTAGACAACGGATTGGACTTTTGTACTGATACCGGGAAGTTCTCCTTATCTGAAATCACTATTCTGACAATTCAATATGATGAAACAGATAGCTAACCGCATTTTCATAAGCTGCCTGACCCTGGCAGCCTTGGCTGGGTTTGTTTTTGTCGCTTGTAAATCCGACAGTGGCAAGGTGCAGTCTTTTGATGAGGATTCTCCTCATGTGATGGCTGTTTCGCCGGCAGACAGCACTACAGATGTTTCTGTGAACACATCAATTACCGTGAGTTTTGATGAGTCTATGTACCCCTCCACCATCAGTTTTAATAGTGATGATGAGGAGTGTTCTGGTGGTGTGCAGCTATCCCGGGATGGATTTATCAGTTGTGTGCCGTTGTCTTCTGCGAGCTTGTCTTATGATTCAGATAAAAAGGTGTTTACCCTTTCTCCCCAATCCCCACTTGATGGTAAGGTCAACTACAAAATTAAGATTACAACGGATGCCAAAGATCTTTCTTTAAATCCTCTGGAGACTGATTTTTTAACCTCATCTGGATTTACGACTAAAACGAGTGGACCCGTCCCGGTCAATAGTGCGCAGGCGATCTATTTTGGTGATCAGAATACCAAAGAATCTGAACTAACTGGAACTATTAAGATTGATCGTGCGATAGACGAAAGCGATATTGCCGGTTACAACATTTATTGGGGATCCAGCGAAACTGAACGGCTCGCCGACACACCATTGATTGGATCTTTGCTGGTGAGTGCTGATAAGCTTCAGTACAATCTGGATAATACTGCCATTCCTGGGGGTGCCACGCATTTTCTTGCCTATTCTTCGAATGAGAATGGGGACTCCCTGACACCAGTAGCTCTGGATATTCCTGATACAGTTTTGAAAATGGTGGCTGATATAAACGGATCCGGTCCATCGAATCCACACAGTTACAAGGTTTGGAACAGCAAACTGTATTTTAGTGCCAATGACGGATCAACAGGGGCGGAACTGTGGGAATTTGATGGGGTTTCAGCGCCTAAGTTGGCTGCTGATATCACAGGCGATCCAGCTTCATCAATGACTGTCCCGCAGAAAATGGTGGAATTTAATAGTAAGTTGTATTTTACGGCTTGTGACAGTACTGTTGGATGTGAATTACGGGGCTATGACGGCACCTCGGTATCTCTGGTCGAAGATATATATGCGGGCACTTTCAGTTCTGACCCAACGGAGCTAACTGCCTTTGGTGGTAAATTATACTTTTCTGCTTGTGATGTAGCCAATGGATGTGAGTTGTGGTTTTGGGACGGAACGCCCAGTCCCAGTGGCTTAAATATTGGAATGGTAGCAGATATTGCTTATCTTCCAACCCCAGATAGTTCTTCTGATGTTAAAGATATTACTGAATTAAATGGGAAGTTGTATTTTAGTGCTAGTGATGGCCCTAGTGATTTCTTTGGCAGGGAAATTTGGTGGTATGATGGAACAACTCCGCCGGCATCTGTTTCCCTAGGCACAAATTACAATGGCATAAATATTCGAACAACGACTGCTTCCTCGGATCCGGAAGGAATTACGGTTTATGGTGAAAGACTGATTTTTGGTGCAGACGACGGAATTGGTGCGGGAAAAGAACCCTGGATTTCTGACGGAACAATCTCCCCAACAACCGTTGGCAATTATTCCATCTTATCCAATATCACTGGCGATGGCTCAAGCTCTTCACCCAAAGGATTTACTGAATTTAACGGCAAGCTCTATTTTTCTGCTACAACAGCCGCAAATGGAGATGAACTGTGGGTCTACGATGGAAACAACTCTCCAACTCTTGTGGCTGATATTAATCCATCAGGAAGTTCCTCCCCCTCCCATCTGTTTGCTTTCAATGGCATGCTGATTTTCAGTGCTTTCACAACTGAAAATGGCAATGAACTTTATGGATACAATGATTACGATCCCTCCGGAACGCCTTTTATGATCGCAGATATCAATAATGGGTCCGGACCTTCCATGCCTGAATTCTTCACAGTGTTCAACAGTCGGCTCTATTTTACTGCGAATGATGGTACAAACGGGAACGAGCTGTGGGTGTTTTACACTGAATAAACTTTGTTGAAAAACCGGATTTTTAAATCCGCCGTTTCGTCTCACTGGTAACTCTTTCCATCTGTATCATCACTTTCTCCAAAACAGACTCAACCCTCACCTGACGGATACATTCCAGTTGGCATTTTGGATAGTGACACTGCTCCTTGCAGCCGGGGTCAAACTCGACGGCCAGATGCTGCTCCTGGTTTGGCGGGGTCCAATTCCGCTGCAGCGGTCGTCCAAAAATAGCAACCGTTGGGACGCTGGCAGAAATCGCAAAATGCATGGGACCATTGTCGTTGCCAATATGGAGATCCACTCTTTTCAGCAGGGCGACCGTCTCACTGATGCTGGGGATGTCATAATCTGGTAGTGATGGATGTTGCATTTTCTCCCGCACAGCCTGGACAAAGTTGTACTCTCCGGGACCCCAGAGAAAGAGAATTTGCGCATTATATTCCTCAATCAGAAAATCGCAGATTTCAGCAAAACAGGCTGGTGGCCAGACCTTATAGTCCCGTCGGGAGACAGGCGAGACGGAAACCAGCAGTTTTTGCCGATCATAATTAATCTGCGTCAAGACCTTATTTACAGCTGTTTCATCCTCTGGGCCGGTAAAAAAATCCAGCTTGGATTCGATTTTTTGTATGCCAAGAGCTGTCAGCAGATGTGCCTGTTTGAGAGCTGAATATGAAGTTCCAACAGATGGTTCAAGGGCATGTGAAAAAAAAATGGATCGGCCAGGACTTTTAAAACCGATACGGATGGGGGCTCCGGAAAGCCAGGAGAGCAGAGCAGTTTTTGGCAATCCATAAAAATCGATCACAATAGAGTACTGCTCTTTGCGAATGTGTCGGATCACTGAAAGCACATCCCTGAAAGTCTCCACACTCGGATAAAGCATGGTTTTGGATATATAGGGGCTACGCTTGAAAATCTGGTCCGATGGTGCCTGGGTGAGAACATGGATTTCAAACCCGGGATCTGATTCAGCCAGGGATCGAACGGCCGGAGTGGTCATCAGCACATCCCCGATCTGTTTGAGTTGAATAAAAAGAATCTTTTCTTTCATGGGGATTTTTTTGCGGCAACTCTCTGAGAGGATCTGATTTATTTAGATCAAGCAGGCGTATCAGATTCCGGATGGGAGATTTCGACTCCCTGGTGAAACTGGAATAACTCTTTGGCAAATTCAGCCGTTTCCCGGCAGGACATATAATCGAGGACGCCCCCCACAGCACCACCTAAAATTGGGATTGCCTTACTGACTCTGGAAAACCCTTTTGTGGTGGCAACCTGCATCAATCTCGCTGCAACTGCCTGATTAATCAATTGTATGGTCTGCTTAGGCAGCTGCGATAAGGCATTTTTTCGCAGTAATTTCGATATTTCCTGCACGTCTCTGTTCAGGAGCCTTTTCCCCTTTTTCCCAAGCAGGCACAGGGCAATCGTCATTTTGACCGGAGGATCGTCGATGTCGAAGCCGCCGATATAAGCCATCGCTGCGACCATACGGGTTTGCAGTACCCAGTTAATACCCAGTGAGGCAGGAATGGCGATTGGCAGGGAAATAATACCGCCCAGACTGGTCAAAAACCCGGATGTGAAATTTTTTCTCTCTTCCCATTTGACAAGGGCATCAATCCGCTCAATTTTTGTTTTATAGGCTGGATTCTGCAGGTACTGATCCCCCAGTTCTCTGGCACTGGATAAACCACCGCCGCCGTTTATGCCCAGGTGAATGACTTTCTTTAAGAAAATTCCAGCCTTGTCAGACGATGTTCCGTTTTCCGTTGAGTTGTTTGTTTCCATCTAAGCCCTGTTTAATGCAGTGGGAGTCCCGACGTCACCGACTAAATTTAATTGCTGCGTATCACGTTTTTTTTTCAATCCGGTTGTAGATGCATCAGATTACAAGATCTACAGCATAAGGGAAAGTGTAATTCGATTTTACAGTTAGAATTGACTTTTTAGGTTCTCCAAATTAAAAAGGGAGTACAATGAGAAATTAAGCAGACAATTTCTAAGGAGTGTATTGAATTGGAATAAGCCGTTTCTAAATGATACATTTGGACTATCAATGGGTCTTTCCAACCGGATCGGTTTGATAGACGTATGATAATGTGTGGGTAAATAATTGGCATAAAAGCAATGAAACTTGAGAAAAAGAAAAAGCCCTATTTCGGAGCACATAGCTATTCACAGCGTAAACTGATTCGAGAACTCAGCGAGCATCCAAGTATTCTGGATGTACTTGAAAAGTACCCCCCGGAAAAATCAAAAATCAGTCTGACCCGAAATTCAGTTCAGGAATATCTGAAGGAAATAGTGGCAACGCCTTCTAAAACGGTTGTTGATGGATTGCGGCGCAGCCTCGGATTACTCTGGTACCGGATTTTCAATGGATTGGACGTTCAGGGACTTTCCAGTCTGAAAGAACAGGTAGAAGGGAAGCAGGTGATCTATCTCCCTTGCCACCGTAGCCATCTTGATTACCTGGTACTCTCTTATGTGTTGGATCAGGAGTATATGGAACTTCCCCATATTCTGGCGGGGAGCAATCTAAACCTCGCCGGTGTTGGCCGGATGCTGAAAGGAGGCGGGGCTGTTTTTATGCGTCGTTCCTTTAAAAACAACCCGCTCTATGCAACAGCCTTTGTTACCTATTTATACTATCTACTGGATCATAAAATTCCCCTTGAAGTCTTCATTGAGGGGGGGCGCTCCCGAACCGGGAAAAACCTGCCGCCACGAATCGGGATTCTCTCTATTCTGATTGAGTATCTAATGCAAAACAGTGACAAGGATCTTCAGCTGGTTCCGATCTCTTTCACGTATGAGCGCATCCCGGAGGAAACGGCCTATATTAAGGAGCTGGATGGTGCAGTCAAACAGCAGGAAAACCTGTTGGAACTCCTGAATGCTTATAAGGTGCTGAAGAAAAATTTTGGAAAGGTTTTTGTCTCTTTTGCTCCGCCCATGTCGCTTCGAAGTATGATGGATGGATATCTCCAGATCAATGAGCTTGAAGCGACGCCCGAACCAGATACAAAAGACTTTAATGAGATGGCCTATTGTTTTGGTATGGATGTCATGGATCAGATAAATATCCATACCAGGATATCGGCACTACCAGTCGTTGCCACCGCCTTGTTGTCGGAAAAACATCAGGGATTCCACCGGAACGATCTCCTGTACAAAAGCCAATTCCTGGTCGATGTTTATCAAGCCGTCCATCCACGGGCACAAGATACGTTGGTGGAAAGCGAGGGGGGCTTAAGCGGGATAATTGAATTTCTGATACAAGGGGGAACAGTTCAGCGTATTCGAGATCCGGATGAGGATATTTTTTATTTCAAATCCAAAGAAAAAATCAGGCTGAATCTGTATAAGAACATATTTGTTCACCACTTTGTTATCCCATCCATCATTGCCTTGAAACTGAAACAGGGAGTGAAAACGAGAGAGAAACTCCTGGAAGATATCCTCTTTTTTGATAATCTGTATCGCTACGAGTTCATGTTCCCGCGTTCGTATGATTTTACAGAGGCTATTAACACGATGATCTCATTTTCCCTGGACAATGGACTGATTTCGGAAACGGAGGGTGAACTCCTGCCAAATCCTGCAAAAGACAAAGAGCTCAATCTGCTGGCAAATATTTTGCAGCCTTTTCTTGAAACGTTTTATGTCGCAATTAAAGTTCTGACGTCAAAAAAAGTCTCTTTTCCCCAGGATGCAGACAAGCTGGTTGCGCTTTTCCGTGAAAATCATCACAAATACCTGCTCCTAGGCAAAGTGAATTCACTGGAAGGGAATTTGACGGTTTCCTATAAGAATATTATCCGCTTTTTTACTGAAGAAAAAATCATTCAATCAGGTAAGGGAAGATCAAAAAAAACGATGATCCGCAAGAATGAGGAGTTTGACAAAATTCATATCCTTTATGACAAACTGTTTCCCAAAGTGATGCTCTAGCACTTCCAGACTAGAGCTATAGCGGAATTGGCTTTCGATGTGTTGAACCGGTCGTGGCATGTTCTACTTCCGGTTGAAAGGGTGTTGATAAACCTGCCAGGTTGTCTTGACGAGTGATTCCAGGTCACTGAATTCAGGTTCCCATCCCAGTGTCTCCCGCGCTACTTTTAAACCGGTATAAAGCTCTGCTGGATCACCTTCACGACGTTTTGTGACCGTATAATTGAGTTTTCTCCCCGTGATCCTTTCTGCCATAGAGATGATTTCCAAAACGGAATGCCCCTTTCCGGTTCCGAGATTCAGAATTAGAGATTGTGCTGTATTTTGGATTTTCTGGTAGGCCAGCAGATGCGCCCTGGCCAGGTCGCTGACATGGATGTAGTCACGGATACCAGTGCCGTCGGGTGTTGGATAATCGTCTCCAAATACCGACATCTCGGCTCTGATTCCTGCCGCTGTTTCCATCACAACAGGGATCAGATTGGCTGGCGCAATTTCCAGTCCAAGAATTTCACCTCCCGGGTCGTAACCGGCAGCGTTAAAATAGCGAAGGCTGGCGAATTTAATTCCCTTCAGGCGGTCATACCAGCCCAGAAACCGCTCAACTTCATATTTTGTAAAACCATAAAAATTAATGGGATCCACCGGATGGTTTTCGTCAAGGGGCAGGTAATTGGGCATGCCGTAGACGGCGGCAGAAGAGGAAAAGACAACGATACGGGTTTGAGAAAGAGAAACGGCTTCCAGGAGATTCATGGTGCCGTTTATATTCTGATAGGCGTACTGCTCCGGGATTTCCATCGATTCTCCGGCTGCCTTTAAAGCAGCGAGATGAATGACAGCATCGAATTTTTCCGTGAACAGTTCTTTCAATTGTTCACGATTTTGTATATCCCCGGGTATGAACCGGGCCTGTTTAAACAGGTTAATCTCCTGCCCGGAACTTAAGTTGTCAAAAACGGTTACGCGGTAGTTGGCCTTCAGAAAAGTCTGAACAACATGACTGCCGATATATCCGGCTCCGCCAATGACAAGAATGGAATCTGACATTGTGCTCCTATTATTTTTGCCAGGTTTTTGGAAAAAAGAGAATTAATATTGTCAGGATTTCCAGCCTTCCCATTACCATGTCTAGTGATAATATCCATTTAGTAAAAATTCCCAGATGGGCATAGTTTTCGGTTGGTCCCACAGATCCAAATCCAGGACCAATGTTGCTCAGGCTTGCCACCACACTACCGATGGCTGTGACCATGTCATTGATCTCAAGGGAGACCAGCAGAATCGAGACAACCATGACGGCTGTATAAATAAAAATAAAGCCCAGGATATTTGCCAGTACATTCCGGTCCAAGACGGAATTTCTCATTTTAACAGTACGAATCAGATTTGGATGCAGAAGCTTCAAAGCCTCGGTATACATGTATTTTAAGACCAGCATCAAGCGGACCGATTTTATTCCACCTGCAGTACTTCCGGCACAGCCCCCCATTATCATGATAAACAGGAGAATGAACTGTCCATAAATGGGCCACAACTCATAATCGACTGTACCGTACCCGGTTGTTGTCAAGATGGACGTGACCGAAAAACAGACATCCCGCACGACTTTAATCGCATTACCACCTTGTTGGAATAGTATGGTTGCCACAATGGTAACAATACTAAACAGAATAATTAGAAAATAGAAATTGAGTTCGGGGTCGCGGGTATAGGTCTTCAGCGTAAACCCTTTGAAGAGAAATCGGTAATGTAACGCAAAATTGATGCCGGCGATAATCATGAAGATAATCAGAACCCATTCGATAAAGGGGGAGTTGAATCCTGCGACACTGTTGTTTTTTGTGCTGAAACCGCCAGTTGACATGGCTGTAAAGGAGTGGCAAATAGCGTCGAAAAAAGTCATCCCACCCATCCAAAGAAGTAAGGTCAGCATCACGGTAAAAATCAAATATACCATCCAAAGCACTTTCGCTGTGTCCTGGATGCGGGGTGTTAGTTTCTCAGCGGTGGGGCCAGGAACTTCAGCCTGAAAGATGCCCATGCCACCGATATTCAGATAAGGGATAATTGCCAGGGCGAAAACGATAATCCCCATGCCGCCCAGCCATTGGGTCAGGCTACGCCAAAACAGTGTTGCGGGATGCAAGGCTTCAATCTTGGTGAGGACAGACGAGCCAGTTGTCGTAAAGCCGCTGATAGACTCAAAATAAGCATCTGTAAAACCCGGAATTGCGTTTGAGAAGAAATATGGCAGACATCCAATAAGACCGGCACTCAACCAACCAAAAGTGACCAGTGCATAGCTGTCACGATATTTCAGACTATGCTTCGATTTGGGAATCATGGCCAGCAGGCCACCTGTGACGGAGGCGATGATGAGAGTGTATAAAAAACCATGGAAATCGTCAGTTCCCAAAATAAAGGCGTAAACGGTCGGGATTAAAAGAAAAATAGCTAAAACGCTTGTAATTAGTCCCAGCATTTTAAATATCGATGCGTATTGCATAAAACCTTAGTGGATGGTGCTTTTTGATGGTTGCTGCTTGAAAAACGTCATGACCTTTTTCCGGTCAAGGCGGTGAAGAATTATGAGGATGGTATCATCTGGAGATAAAACAGAATCTCCGCTTGGAACCAGAAACTGGTTCTCTCGATGAATCACAGCAATGAGAACATTCTCCGGCAGGTCCAACTTTTTTAGGGGTTGATCAAGGCAGGGTGTGGTTTCATCCACATGAACTTCCAGGATCTCAATCTGGCTGTTGATCAGAGAGAAATAAGTAAAGATGTTTGTGTCCTGTATAAATCGGATGAGATGACGAGCAGTCAATGTGCGTGGGCTAATGCCAAGCGTAATCGGCGTGTTCTGGTCGATAATGGGTATCAGTTCGGGTTGTTTAACAAGGCAGATGGTCCGTTCGACACCTTGCTGGCTTGCCAGGAGGCAGGATGTCAGGTTAACCTGTTCATTTTCTGTAACCGAAATAAAATAGTCAGCGGTTTCAATTCCTTCTGCAATCAATTGCTTGAGATCTGTGCCATCGAAATTCAGAACTAACGTTTTTTGCAGTTTTTCGCAAATGTGATAGCTACGGGCCAGATCCTTTTCAATCAACTTGACATTCTGATTCGCGCGTTCCAGGCGCTGAGCTACTCTTAAGCCCATATGACCGCCACCATTGACAAATACCTGTCGGGATTTTGACTGAAGATGATCATATCCCAATATCTTACGTAGTAACTGATAATATTTGGTGCGGTAAAAGAAATAGACAATATCGTCTTGCTGAATAGTTTCATTCTTATCAGGGATAATAGACATGTCCTTGCGTTGAATGATTCCTATGTGAAACTTTCCCCCCAAATAATTCTCATCAAGCTGCCGGATTGAATGAGCGAGAATTTTTGAATAATGGGTCATCTTGTATCCAGTCAGAGTAATCTCGCCCGCCACAAATTCATGACTATCGACAATATTTGGTGTTAAAACCAGATTGAAAAGCTCCTCTGCGACAAGGGAGACCGGATTGATAACCCAATCGATACCAAGGGATTTCAGCGAGAACTGTCTTTTTTCACTGTTCAGATCGATTTGCCTGATGCGGCAGATGGTTTTTTTGGCCCCCGCTTCAGATGCGGTTTTACAGGCGATCATATTGGTTTCATCTGAATTGGTGATGGCCATGAAGAGGTCGGTCTTCTCCAGATGTGTTTTGTGCAGGAATTTACTGTTGATGATACTTTCATTATCCGTCTGGATTTCAAAATCTATTTTCAATTTCTCCAGAACTTCTTTGTTGGTATCAATCACATAAATTTCATGATCCTCCCTACACAATTTTTCAATAAGATGAAATCCGACTTCACCTGCACCGGCAATTACTATCTTCAATAGATCTCCGTTCGCTATATTCTGATGTTTGTCTTGATCTTAAAGGAGTCTTGAGAAATTCGTCAAAGCATAATACCTCTTCACCAGAGGGATAGCGGGTTACACGAGATCTACAGCATCAATGTGATTGGGTCCTGGTTTGAGCAGGTGAATCAGGTACTCCTGATTTCCGCTTTTTTTACCTTGGATGGGAGATGGCTTGATTTGACGAACCACATATCCCAATGATTCGGCATGCTGTTTGATGGAATCGATAACCCACGATCTGATCCGGGGATCGCTGACAATACCGCCCTTGCGGATGTTCTCTTTGCCCGCCTCAAATTGAGGTTTGATCAATGCGATCAGATTCCCCCCAGATTTCAAAAAATTGAGACAGTTTTGAAGGATTTTGGTCAAGGAGATAAAACTAACATCAATTACAATAATATCGACAAACGAACCGATATCGGCCAGGGTCAGGTATCTGAAATTTGTTTTTTCCATGTTCTTGACCCGTTCATCTGTCACCAGCTTCCAGTCCAATTGCCCGTACCCGACGTCTATTGCGAAAATATAGGTAGCACCATGTTGTAACAGACAATCGGTAAAACCACCGGTGGAGGAGCCGACGTCCATTGCAATCTGGTTTCGAACATCGATATTGAAATCGGCGAGGGCTTTCTCAAGTTTCAAGCCGCCCCGGCTCACATATGGATGATCCATCCCTTTGAGGCGTATGTTTACATCATTTACCAACATGCAACCCGGTTTTTCGATTTTCTGTTCGTCAACAAGCACATTCCCTGCAATGATATAAGCTTGGGCCCTTTCCCGGCTTGGTGCCAGACCCCGTGCAACCAACAACTTGTCAAGCCTTGACTTCTGTTTCATTCTGTCTGTCTGTTCTTTTGATTTTTAGTCCCTTGCGGAACGATGAAATAACCACCAAGCTCACCAGGGAAAGCCAATTGACTCTTTCTTATTCAAAATAGCCCTGGTCCATGGATAATCTTGAAATATTAGCCTATGATAAAACCATTGGATTTGATTGAGCAAGCCGGTGATCCTGTCAGGATCAGAATTCTGTCTGTATTCATTTTATTTTGCAGCAGGGTGATAAATAACAGCCGCCGTAAAAAACTTTTTTTACTAATTTGAAACCGACAAGTTGACTTATCTGCACCCATAAATGAGTATTCTTCAGGAACGATTTTCAACCCTTCCCCAAAAGGTTCGGGATACTATCTGGAAATTTACGGAAATCTATAAAAGAGAAGGCTTCGAGTGTTTTCTGGTTGGTGGCAGTTGTCGGGATCTGCTGCTTGGCGAAATGCCTTATGATTTTGACTATGCAACCAATTGCCCACTCCACGTCTCCAGAAAGCTGTTTAAAAAAGTCATCTCCATTGGTGCTTCCCATGGAACCCTTATTATCTCTTTTTATGGGTTTCATTTTGAAATCACCCGTTTTCGCAAAGATGTCAGCACAGACGGCCGCAAAGCGGTGATTGCATTTTCAGACTCCATTGAAGAGGATCAGAAAAGGAGAGATTTACGTCTCAATGCCCTGGCTTATGACGTTGTTGAGGATCGACTTGTGGACAGCCAGAACGCTCTCGACGATTTCAAGGAGAAAAAGATCCGTTTCGTTGGAAATGCCGAAGACCGGATCAAAGAGGATCATTTGCGTGCACTGAGGTATGGCCGTCTGATATCTAAGCTGCTTCCTCTGGGCTTTTCCTATGATCCTGATGAGATGCAGGCGGTGATCAGGATTTTTGACAGCCGCTTTCTCTCGATTGAACGTATTTATGATGAGTTTGGCAAAATACTCGCTCCCGGTTTAAAAGACAACCAATTTTTAAATGATTATCTGCCTAAATTGAATATCTTCAAACAATTTTTTCCGGACCCTGAAACGGCCGGAAAAGTGATGGAAAGAATTGTTGAAACCGGAAGCCATCTGCCGCTGGCCTTTCAATACCATAAAACTCATACTATCGCCGAAACCAGTACTGTTTTGAAATTAAGTAGGGAAAATAAGCGTCTGATTCTGCTACTCAAAGAATTTTCAGAACAGGATTTGTCCGACAATACTATTTTGAAAAGCCTGCTCAGCAAAGCAGAATTTATTGATATTAATGCTTTATTAATTGCTATTAATGATTTAATCGGGGTGGATGTTACCCGGCATGTCCTGGATATCATAAAAAAAGGACAGCCGTACCGCGTAAAAGATCTGGCGTTGCAGGGAAATGATTTGCAGGAACTGGGTATCAAAGGCAGGGGCATCGGGCTAATGATAAACCTCCTGCTGAACGCAGTCTGGGCCCAACCTCAACTCAACTCAAAAGAACAGTTGCTTCGGTTGGCGGCAGATCTAAAAGAAAAGATGAGAGATTCAAATCCTGATGCAGGTGACTGATACTTTCTATAAATGATCTGTTTCGTCTACCAGTGACTCAAGGTAGTTTAAATCTTGTAAGATGATGTGATGTTTATTCATCTGAATCACATCTGTTTTTTCAAGACGCCCCAGAACCCTGACAACCGTCTCAGTTGTTGTACCGGCCATGGCCGCAATCTCTTTCCGGGTCAAAGGCATTTCCAACTGGTAAAGGTCATTTTCTCTGTAACCAATTTTCCTGGTTAGATTTAATAGGATTTTTGCTACACGGGATTCAATTCTAGTCAGGGCCATCTCTGGAACTTTGCGCATCAGCTGTTGACTGTTCTGACTGCTGTATTTTAAGAATTTTCGGTAGATCTCGGGATGTTTCTCCAGAAATTTGAAAAATGGTTCAGTAGGGATTTCTACCAGTGTTACTTCACCTTCGGTCACCGCTCTGACTGCGTATGTCTGCTCGCTGAATATGGCAAAAATACCAAAGAATTCACCCTCGGTGGCGATTCTTAAAATCATCTCCTGACCTGGTTTCAAACTCCGGATGACTTTCACCAGACCCTTGTTAACAAAGGTGAATTTTGTAGCGACATCACCTTGCTCGAAAATGACTTCATTTTTCTTAAGGGTTCGAATGGTCGTCAATTTTGATAGTTCCAGCAGTAAATCGTGGCTCAGATCCTTAAACAACTCTAGTGTTTTTAGTGTGGCAACTCTAATCTCGTGATCAAATTTCTTGTTGGCCGGTGAAATTTTCATAGGGAAATACGTTTTGAGTTTTTACGGTTACCGTCTTGAAATCTTAAAAATAAATTTAGGCCTATTTGCCAGGAGAGATCTCACCTAAGAATAAAGCCCGCACCGTCTTTATATTATTCCGATCGCTTTGCAGTCCTCAAAAACAGTGATGTCTGTATTTTTCAAAACTTATATGATCTCAGACAATAAATCAATGAATTAAAATTAAATTGACGGAATTCCGGGGCCAAAATAGTAAAAATAAGTTAATTCAGCTATTTACGCAGGGACAATTTTTGGTGAATCCCAGCTATGGAATTTTAAATTACAAAGGAATTTTGAATTACCAAATTGTGAGTAAACAATTCCGACTCGGATATTTAAACAATTCCGACTCGGATATTATAGATACGGGAATGAGGTTAGTTCGGGATTAAAATCAAAATATAACAGTTGCCTAAAAAATATCAAAGTCTTTTTGAAAAATTAAATGATTTTCCGCTACGCAAACATCCCAAATTGAAATTGAATTTCTCGGTTTCTGGAAATTTGCAAAAAAAGTGAACGCTCGTTCTAGGTCGCCGAAAAAGGAACTTTAGTTTTTTCCCGGTTATTGATGAATACTTGGATTTTGAATGTTTAACTCTGGACCGTTTGGTCGAAAACAAGGGATATTTATTGGGTAGGTTGCAGCTGTCGATAGGGTTGATGAGTGGACAGTCAAAAAAGTAAAAACGGTTCAGAATTATTACCGGTTTTTATTTTAAAGGAGTGCTGCAAACTGACTGAGTATAATGGAAAATTGCGGAGCAAAACGGCGTGATCGAAAAACATTCCCAACCTCGGATAAATTGGTTTCCGGGGCATATGGCCAAAGCCTTGAAAGATGTCAGGCAAAAGATAAGCAAGGTTGATCTGGTACTGGAGGTCAGAGATGCCAGAATACCCCTGGCATCAGGCAATATTTCCCTGGAAAAAGCCTTGAACCAGAAGCCACGGTTGATTGTTTTTAATAAGGCGAATTTGGCAGAAAAAGCAAATATCAAGCTATGGCGAAACTGGTTTGCCGAGCGGGATGACCGAATTCTCTTTCTTGATGCCTTTGATGCGAGATCACTGAAAATGTTATCGAAAATGGCCCGAGCGGTTATGCAACAAAAGTGGCAAAAATTTATTAAGAAAGGAATTCAGCCCCCCCCATTGCGGATGATGTTGCTGGGAATTCCAAATACCGGGAAATCCACAATCATCAACCGATTGACCAAAAGAAAAGCTGCCGGTACAGGCGACCGTCCTGGTGTGACCCGTTCACAAGAGTGGATTGTTTTGGGCAGGGATTTAGAGTTGCTGGATACACCCGGAATAATGCCACCTAGAATTGACACCGAAGAGCAGGGTTTATGGCTCTGTGCGATTCATGCCATTAAAGATGAAATAGTTGGTAAGGAGAAGGTCGCCTCTTTTGTTGTCAAATATTTGCAGCAGATTGCGTCCCCTGATTTCATAAATAAATATAGTTTACAAGATTCTGAAGTCATAGAGAGCGAAGAGCTGATAATGCAAATAGGATCAAAATTGAATTGCAGAAAAAAAGGGGGGGAAATCGATTATGCAAAAACCTGTAGCCAGATATTGCATGACTTCAGGTCTGGGCTGCTGGGTGCCTGCAGTTTCGAAAAACCACCTAAGGAAAAAATTATTCCCTGATTAATGTGCAGTGAATGGGTGGCCTTTCATAAAGCCGTATCTTGAATTAATGTGCAGTGAATCGGTGGCCTTTGATGGCGTTCGGGGTCATATTGAAAAAACGAACACAACAGCGGTGAAAGAGCTGCGTTCATGTTGTTCCGATTATTTAAATCTTAATGTAGATAACATAGAAAATGGAAAAAGATCAAAAAAATCAAAACAAGCGCGAGCGTGGGGAATTTGATTTAAAACCCATTGCAGACGATGCGACCTTTCGCTTTTCCTGCCATCCCGGGATCTCATGTTTTAATGAATGCTGCCATGAGATCGATGTGGTGTTGACACCTTTTGATGTATTGCGACTCAAGAAAAAACTGGGCATCCGCTCCGACGAATTTCTGGCTAAGTATACCGTACTTCAGTCTTTCGGAACCACCGAGGTCCCTTTGTTGAAACTGGCGGTGGCTGATGAAGAAACCCGTCAATGTGTTTTTCTAGGGGAAAAGGGCTGCTCGATCTATGACTCTCGGCCTACAGTCTGCCGGAACTATCCTACTGGTGTGGCCTCTCAGGATCCGACAGCCGGTCAAAGTGCTCAGCCTTATTTTATTATCGAAGAGGATATGTGCAAGGGGCATTTTGAAGGTCAGAACTGGTCCATCCCTGAGTGGAAAGCCAACCAGGGGGCTGCAGAACTGGATGAACTTAATAAACCCTGGCTCGAAATGATCCCTAGGCTGAAGTCTTTGAGATTAAAAGATGATAAAGATCAAAAAATGAATATCTTTATCATGGTGAGTTTTGATCAGGATACATTTCGTAGTATGGTTTTTGAGAGTTCTTTTTTGGACCGTTTCGAAGTAAGCCAGGCTACTGCTGACCTGCTTAAAAACGATGAGGATGAGCTGTTGAAATTCGGTTTTAAATGGTTGGAATTCATCCTCTTCGGCGAAGGCCCAATCAGGCCTAAAAAGCAGTGATTAAGGGCATTCAAGAGGATTTAAGTAGATTAACGGGATTTACATGAGAATCCTTGATTTATGTCACTCAAACCCGCTTGACATGTGCTTTTTCTTTAGTAAAATGTGAATTGTTTTTTGTGGATCTAATGTTGGGTCCTTAAAAAAAGCAACATAATAATTTAGAAACGTTTTTATTAACCATATTTTGCAAAACGAGAACTCTTCTAGGAGACATAAATGCCAAGTTTTGTGATTACTGAGAAATGTGACGGTTGTAAAGGCCAGGACAAAACCGCTTGTATGTATATTTGTCCTCATGACCTGATGAAACTGGACATGGATTCAATGAAAGCATGGAACCAAGAACCGGTTCAGTGCTGGGAGTGCTATAACTGTGTAAAAATCTGCCCTCAACAGGCAATTGAAGTTAGATGTTATGCTGACTTTGCTCCACTCGGGGCCGCATGTATCCCCATGAGAGGAACGGATACAATTATGTGGACCGTCAAGTTTCGCGATGGAATGATTAAAAGATTCAAGTTCCCGATCCGAACTATCGAAGAAGGATCACTGTCAATTACTGATGGCGTGCAAGATGTCCAGGTTGACGTTAGCAAGATTAAAGAGCAGGGACTGTACACACAACAGGCTGCAGGCGTAACGTATCCCGTTCCGGCATAACTGTTGTTTTTGAATATTTTGATTTCACCGCTTATTTTACTCATTACAACCTTTTAGGAGTGTTAGCGTAATGGAACCCAAAGTTAATAATTTTGAACATATTGAAAAGCCGGAGATCGTCGTCCATGAGACCGATCTTCTGTTGATCGGTGGTGGTATGGCAGCCTGTGGTACTGCATATGAAGCAGACAAATGGGCCAGCCCCCAGGGTATTAGAGTTACTATGGTTGATAAAGCAGCAGTTGATAGAAGTGGTGCTGTGGCCATGGGACTTTCTGCAATCAATACGTATGTTGGCGAAAACAATGCTGCTGACTTCGTTAAGTACGTTCGACAGGACTTGATGGGTATTACCCGTGAAGACCTTGTTTATGACCTGGCTCGCTGGGTTGATGATTCTGTTCATCTCTTTGAAGACTGGGGACTGCCCGTCTGGAAGAAAGGTGATGACAATGAATCTCTGGACGGACATCAGGCTGCTAAAGCCGGCAAGCCTTCCCTGCGTGAAGGTGGAAAGCCAGTTCGTTCTGGTAAATGGCAGATCATGATCAACGGTGAATCCTACAAAGTGATCGTTGGTGAAGCTGGAAAAGCTGGTCTGGAAGCAAACAGAGTTGCAACAGGTGTTGAGCAGAACCTTTTTGAGCGTGTTTTCATCATCAAAGTCCTGAATGATAAAGATGATCCTACAAAAGTAGCTGGTGCAGTCGGTTTTAGCGTCAGGGAAAACAAGCTTTATATCTTTAAGTGCAAAACAGCACTTCTTGGCTGTGGTGGCTGTGTGAACTTCTTTAGAGGTCGTGCTACAGCTGAAGGTCAAGGTCGTGCATGGTTTCCTGTCTGGAACTCTGGCTCTAACTACGCCATGGGTGCTGAGGCTGGTGCTGAACTGGTCCTGATGGAAAATCGTTTCGTCCCTGCCCGTTTCAAGGATGGTTATGGTCCTGTAGGTGCTTGGTTTCTGCTTTTTAAAGCGAAGGCTACCAACGCACTGGGCGAAGATTACTGCGTGACAAACGCTGATGAAGCCAGAAAGTATTACGGCAAATATGTTGATGCGATCGGTACCTGTATGCGGAACCACATGATGATCATCGACATGAAAGCTGGTAAAGGTCCAATCAAGATTCATACTGATGTTGCTCTGCAAACACTGGGTGAAACTCTGGACAAAAAAGCCATGAAGCATCTGGAAGCAGAAGCTTGGGAAGATTTCCTGGATATGTCAATATCTCAGGCTGGTGTATGGGCTGCTAACAACATGGCGCCTGAAAAAGTACCGTCTGAATTGATGCCTTCTGAGCCTTATATGTTGGGTTCACACGCTGGTTGCGCTGGCCTTTGGGTTAGTGGCCCTGGCGATTTCGGTCCTGCGGATTATTTCTGGGGATACAACAGAATGACCACCGTTAAAGGTCTGTTTACAGCTGGTGACGGTGCTGGTGCTTCCGGTCACAAGTTCTCTTCCGGTTCGCATGCTGAAGGTCGTGTAGCTGGAAAATCCATGGTTGCTTACTGCATGGATAATCCTGATATGCCTGCTTTCGCTGAAACAGAAGACGAATTGGCTGCTGAAGTATTCTTGCCAATGGAAACCTATGCCAAGTTCAGTGGTTATACCACTGATCCTGACATCAACCCCGAGTACATCCGTCCGGTTATGGTGCAGCAACGTCTGCAGAAGATCATGGACGAGTATGTGGGTGGCACAAGTACTTACTACATGACCAGTGGAACCATGCTGACTGAAGGACTGAGCTACCTGGAAATGTTGAAAGAAGATGAAGTGCATATGGCTGCTGAGGATCTTCATGAACTGCTGAGAGCTTGGGAAAATCATCACAGAATTGTTGCTGCTGAAGCTCATGCACAGCACATTCTGTTTAGAGAAGAAACTCGTTATCCTGGCTATTACTATCGTGGCGATTTTCTGGCTATTGATGATGAAAACTGGAAGTGTTTCACAAACTCAACCTATGATAAGAACACTAGAGAATTTAAAGTTTTCAAGCGTGATTATCATCAGATCATCCCTGAGTAATCCAGAGCCATCTGGTCTGGTATCTGCTGCGTAAGCTGCAGGTACCAGTTGTGTGAAAGACGACAGAGTGGTGTCTTAGGAAAAACTTCGATGCCACTCTGTTTTTTTTAATGTATGAGACGATCACCTCATCAGATTCAATCCGGAAGTAAATATTTTAGTTCCAAACCGGTAAGACAGGTTTTAACACACAAAGCGAAAGAATTATTCACAATATTTAACTATCCGATCCAACTACAAGGGAATTGAATGGCAGAACAAAAAGGAAAGATATTAGTAATCGGTGGTGGAATCAGTGGTGTTTCTACAGCACTGGAAGCAGCCGAGGTCGGTTATGACGTAATTCTGGTTGAAAAAAATCCTTCCCTAGGAGGTCGAGTTTCCAGGTTTTATCAATATTTCCCAAAACTATGCCCTCCCCTTTGCGGACTGGAAATCAACTACAAAAGACTGAAGCCGAACCCATATATACAAACACTCACAAACTCAGAAGTCGAGTCGATTTCCGGAGAACCTGGGAAATATCAGGTTAAAATCACGACAAATCCAACTTTCGTGAATGAGAAATGCGTCATTTGCGATAAATGTACGGAAGTTTGTCCATCGGAAAGAGAAAGTGAGCACAATTACGGTTTGGATAAAACCAAAGCGATTTTTATACCGCATAAGATGGCCTATCCAGCTCGATTTACTATCGATAGGGACGCCTGCGATCCGTCATGCTCAAAATGTGTTGAAGCATGCGAATACGATGCAATTGATCTGCAGATGCAACCCAAAACAACCGATATCGAAGTGGCAGCTATCGTTTATGCAACTGGATGGAAACCTTACGATGCCAATAAAATTGACAATCTTGGATTCGGGAAAGTTGAAAATGTGATCAACAACGTGATGATGGAGCGGATCGCTCATGGTCAAGGCCCCACTCAAGGCCAACTCCTGCGTCCGTCGGATCAGAAAAAAGCGGATTCGATCGCTTTCGTACAGTGTGCCGGGTCCAGGGATGAAAATCACCTGCCCTATTGTTCCGCTGTTTGCTGCCTGGCCTCATTGAAACAGGCCCGCTACGCAAGACTGGCGAATCCGGATGCAAAAATTTATATTTTCTACATTGATATTCGCTCACCTGGTAAATACGAAGATTTTGCGACTGAAATTCAAAAGGATGAGAACATCATCATGGTCAAAGGGAAAGTTGCCAAAGTGACCCAGGGCCAGGGCGGGAATGTTGTTGTAGAAGCGGAAGATATCCTGAACGGCGGAAAAGTCAGCCTGGAAGTGGATATGGTTGTTTTGGCAACTGGAATGGAGTCCAGCATGAAGGGGGCAAATTTGCCGGATGTGGTTCAACTGGATGAAAACGGTTTTGTTGCACCAAATTTACAAAATCACGGGATCCTGTCCGCAGGAGTGGCAAAATTCCCAGGCGATGTTAACAGTTCTATTCAAGATTCAACCGGAGCAGCTTTAAAAGCGATTCAAACTGTAGTGGGGAATTAAAAATATGGAAAAAAAGATAGGAGTTTATATTTGTTCTGGATGCGATATTGATAAAGCGGTAGAGACAGAAGGACTGGAAAAAGTGGCGGCCAATGAATACAAGGTCCCGGTTTGTAAAACCCATCCTTTTCTGTGCAGCCAAGAAGGAATTCAGCTTTTAAAAGACGACCAGAAAAACGAAGGTGTTAATTGTTTTGTGATTGCTGCCTGCTCATCCCGATATCATCAGAACGATTTTGATATGGGCAAGGAATCTATAATAGTCAGAACCCCCATTCGTGAACAGGTTGCCTGGATTCTGGAGCCGCGGGATGCGGAAGGCAAAGTTAACGAAGATACACAGATGGCCGCGGAAGATTACATACGCATGTACACTTCCAGAGTCCGTTTGACCAATATCCCGGAACCGTATCAGCAGGAAGAAACAGATAAGAGTCTGATCGTTATCGGCGGAGGGGTTGCCGGGATGACTGCCTCTATCGAAGCGGCTAAAGCCGGGTATAAAATTAACCTGATTGAGAAGTCCAACCAACTGGGTGGATTTGCTTTAAATGACAAAAGCATTATTCCGACACAGATGCCTTTTGAAGATCTGATGCCGAATAATGTGAGCGAATTGATTGCTGAAACAGAAGCTATCAAAAATATCACTGTGCACAAGTCCAGCACAGTTGCATCTATTGCGGGGGAACCCGGTGCGTTTCAAGTAAAACTGGAAAATGCTGCAGCAACTGAGTTTAAAGCGGGCGCTGTTGTGATGGCTTCTGGAGCAACACCCTATGATGCGAGTAAATTAACAGATCTGGGTATTGCTTTTGACAATGTTGTCAGCAGCATCGAATTTGAGGAGATGGCAAAATCGGGTGCCTTGAAAAGAGCGGATGGACAGCCGGTGAAAAGTGTGGCTTTTATCCAATGCGCTGGGTCCAGGGATGAAGACCATCTGCCTTACTGTTCTTCTACCTGCTGCATGACATCCTTGAAACAGGCGGCCTATGTCAGGGAACTGGATAGTGAAGCCAAAGCATATATTATATATAAGGACATGCGTACGCCAGGTCAGTATGAGGCTTTCTATCGTAAACAGCAGGACGACCCTGGTGTTTTCATGACGAAGGGAAAGGTTGTGGCAGTCAATGAACTGTCTGACAAAAAAGTAGGCATTGATGTCGATGAGTCACTATTGGGCGAAAATATTCAGCTGCAGGCTGATCTGGTGGTGCTCGCTATCGGCCAGGTGCCTTCTACTCTGGAAGAGGGTTCAATCCTGAACCTGCAGTATCGACAGGGACCGGATATGCCGGACTTGAAGTATGGATATCCAGACTCCCATTTTGTCTGTTTTCCGTATGAAACTAGAAGAACTGGAATTTATGCTGCAGGAACGGTCCGACAACCAATGGATAATAATTTCGCTGTCAGGGATGCTACAGGTGCGGCTCTAAAGGCGATACAGGCGGTTGAAATGGCCGATCTCGGTCAACGGATGCACCCCAGATCAGGCGATTTGACTTTTATGTCACCGGATCTTTCTCGCTGTACAGACTGTAAGCGATGTACAGAAGAGTGCCCTTTCGGGGCCATTGATGAAAATGAAAAAGGGACCCCTCTGCCAAACTCGGCTCGTTGTCGAAGTTGTGGTATTTGTATGGGAGCCTGTCCTGAGAGAGTGATCTCATTTGCAGACTATAGTGTTTCGATTCTGTCTGAAATGATCAAAAATATCGAAATTCCCGATGAAGATGACGAAAAACCAAGAGTGGTTGTTTTCATCTGTGAAAATGATGCGATGCCGGCACTTGAGCAAATGGCCATGGATCGACAAAAAATCAGTCCGTTTGTTCGGTTTATTCCATTGAGATGTCTGGGTGGTAATAACCTGGTCTTCGTATCGGATGCCCTGTCTGTTGGCGTTGACGGTATGATGTATATGGGCTGCAAGCATGGTGATGATTATCAGTGCCACTTCATCAAGGGTAGTGAATTGTGTGACGAGCGGCTGGGCAAGGTTCAAGAAACCATCGGTAGACTCGCGCTGGAATCGGAAAGGATTCAGCAGTTCGAAATCAGCTTGAATGATGCACCAAAGCTGCCTCAAATAATCGCTGATTTTATGGAAGAGCTGGAAGATTACGGCCCCAATCCGTTTAAGGGTATGTAACCCGTGAACATTTTGAATTTTTGATTGAACATTCACTGTCATTTTGACCAATTCCAGTTTGTGTCAAAATGACATCTGTTATCTGACAATCTGTGGAACGTTAGTGATTTATTGGATAGTGTCTATATCCTGAGAAGATTGTCGAATACCAAATAATTGGAGGTTTTTCGAATGTCAGACCGAGTATTAATCAATGCGGATTTGAAGTTTGTAGAGGGAGTAATGAAAGCAGGTGGGGAAGACCTGAATAAATGCTATCAATGCTCAACCTGCACGGTCGTTTGCCCACTTACTCCTGAAGGGGCTCCGTTCCCCAGAAAAGAGATGATAGCCGCACAGTGGGGTATCAAAGACAAACTGATCAAAAGTATGGACCCCTGGCTGTGCTTCCACTGTAATGACTGTTCAGAGCAGTGTCCGAGAGGAGCTAAACCAGGTGACGTGATGGCTGCGATTCGCAACATGATTATTGCAAATGTAGCGGTTCCGTCCTTTCTGGGCAAATTAACCCAATCTGCCGGTGGCGCACTGGGACTGTTACTGTTCCCGATCATCCTGATTGCCGCTGTGATTTTTATGGTTAATGGTGGGGAAATGGCGTTTTTGGATAATCCGGTAATCGATTTTCACAAAAATATGATTTCTCAACTGGCCATTGAAATGATTTATATTCCGGCACTATTCTTTGGAATAATTACGGGTCTGTTAGGGGTCAAAAATTTGATAGCGGGCTTAAGCGAAACCTATCCTAAGACTGATAAAGGGGAAGCCCTGGTACCTGCCATCATCGGAACGGTGAAAGATATTCTGAGCCATAAAAAATTCAGGGAATGTGGGGTGAACCAGAGTCGGAATATTGCGCATATGTTTCTGTTTTATGCTTTTATCGGCCTGGCGATCACGACCGCAGGTGTAACCGGGATTTATTATATCAACCTGTTTGCCGGCTCCAATGTTGTGACGCCGACGCCACTGCCGTTCTTTCATCCCATCAAAATCATTGGTAACGTCAGTGCTCTGGCAGCTTCAATTGGTATCCTGTTGATTGTTTACAGAAGATTGACCGCCGAAAACGTCGGGAATACGGTTGCGTTTGACTGGATTTTCATCGTGAACATTCTGCTAATTGTAGCAACGGGTATCTTGGCACAAACAGTTCGGGTGGCTGGAAGTCAGGCTTCATACTTCATCTATTATTGCCATCTGGTTTTAGTTTTCTATCTCTTCATGTATATGCCACACTCGAAGTTCGGTCATATGTTTTATCGAACTGCCGCTTTGGTCTATTCACGCTACTCAGGTCGTGAGAAAAGTATCGGGATGACTTTTCTGGAAGGGAAACAACAAGAACAACTTGAAGAATCAGACAAAGTTGCATAACAGTTTGCAGGTTTTGTAGTCTTTGTTGATCAATCTGTCACATCTGCCGCGATTCCTTTCGCGATAGATTTTTTTGAATAAAAACTGGGAGATACAGAATATGTCAAATTTAATAGCTCCGCATGGCGGAAAAGGTTTGGTTTGTGCGTTGCTGGAAGGCGCTGCACTGGAAGCGGAAAAGCAAAAAGCTGCAGGTTTGAAGCAACTTTCAATTTCAGGTCGTGAAAATGGTGACCTGATCATGATGGGTATCGGTGGATTCAGCCCTCTGAACGGTTTTATGGGAAAAGCTTCCTGGAAGCGCGTTTGTGAAGAATACTTGCTTGAAGATGGCACATTCTGGCCGATTCCGGTGACGCTGTCAGCCGATAAGGCAGATGCCGATGCGATCAATATTGGTGATGAAATCGCTCTGGTCAACCCTGATGGCGAAACAATGGCCACTATGAAGGTTGAAGAGAAGTTTGAAATGAGCGAAGCCGATAAGAAATGGGAATGTGAAAAATGCTATAAAGGCAAAGGTGAAGAAAGTGCAGACGATAAATTCTGGGAAATAGCCATGGAAGATCATCCTGGCGTTCAGATGGTAATGGGACAAAAAGACGTTAACCTGGCTGGCCCTGTTAAGGTACTTGGCGAAGGCGATTTCCGCGAAAGATTCCCTGGTGTATATATGTCACCGGCCGAAAGCCGCGCGATTTTTGAGAAAAAAGGCTGGTCAACTATTGCCGCTCTGCAACTCAGAAACCCGATGCACAGATCTCATGAGCATCTGGCCAAAATTGCGGCTGACGTATGTGATGGTGTTTTTATTCATTCACTGGTGGGCGCTTTGAAGCCTGGTGATATCCCGGCTGAAGTACGTATCGAGTGTATCGATACGTTGATTGACGGCTATTTTGTCAAGGAAAACGTTGTTCAGGGTGGTTACCCCCTCGACATGCGCTATGCAGGACCGAGAGAAGGTCTGCTGCATGCCACTTTCAGACAAAACTATGGTGTCTCCAAAATGATTATTGGTCGTGACCATGCAGGCGTTGGTGATTTCTACGGTCTGTTTGATGCTCAGACCATTTTTGATGAAATTCCAAAGCCTGAGGATGATGGTAAACGCCTGCTTTGTGAGCCACTGAAAATCGACTGGACCTTTTACTGCAAAACTTGTGATGGAATGGCGTCTCTCCGAACATGTCCTCATGACGACTCAGTCCGTGTTAAACTTAGTGGAACCAAGCTGAGAAAAGCGTTGTCAGAAGGAACCGAGGTTGTAGATCATTTTGGTCGGGAAGAAGTCCTGGTTATTCTGAGAAAATACTATGCTGGCTTGAAGGACAAAGTTGAAATTAAGATGCATAACAAAGTCTAGTGATTGATTGATCACTGGAAAGTGTCTTTTAGCTTTAGGTGCGCCAATAGGCGCACCGTCAGAAGTTGTTTTCTACCCTGACACGCAATTTTTAAGACGAATTATCAGAAATTAAGGAGAATCTAATCATGACAGTTTATGTAGTAGGGCATAAAAGCCCGGATACCGATTCTGTAACTGCTGCAATCGCCTATGCCGGATTGAAAAAAGCGCAGGGAGTAGACGCAGTTGCGGCTTGTCAGGGAGAACTTAACCCTGAAACACAGATGGTATTGGATAAGTTCGGCTTTTCCGCTCCTGAGATCGTAACAGACGCTGCTGGCAAACAGGTAATCCTGGTTGACCACGGTGACCTGGCGCAAGCCCCGGATAACCTGGCCGATGGTGAATTACTGGAAGTTGTTGACCACCATAAAGTGGGTGACATCACCACAAACGGCCCCATATTTTTCTATACCAAGCCTGTGGGCTGTACTGGTACAATCCTGAAAGAACTATATGATACAAACAGCGTGGAAATTCCAGCCAATGTTGCTGGGATTCTGCTTTGCGCCATCTTGAGTGATACAGTGCTGTTTAAATCACCGACCTGTACTGAAGAAGATAAAAAGGCGTGTGATGAACTGGCAAAGATCGCAGGCGTGGACAATATGGAAGCGCTGGCCATGGAAATGTTCAAAGCGAAATCAGCGGTTGCAGGTGTTCCAGCAAGAGATCTGGTATTCCGCGATTATAAAGATTTCGATATGGGCGGCAAGAAAGTGGGTATTGGTCAATTAGAACTGGTCGACCTTTCTCTGATCGATGATGTTCGCGACGATCTGCTGAAGGCGGTTCAAGAAGTTAAGGCCGAAGGACGACATTCCGTTTTCCTGATGCTGACCGATATTATGAAAGAGGGATCTGACCTGATGGTTGTTTCGGATGATCCTTCTGTTGTGGAAAAAGCTTTTGGCAAAAAACTGGAAGGGACAACAGTTTGGGTTGATGGAATGATGAGCCGCAAGAAGCAGGCTGTTCCGCCTCTGCAGGAAGCTTTTGGTGCATAGCAACTAGTGGGTTGCTTGAAGTTGTTTCTTTTATCGCCCGCCACGGCATAAATAATCGCTTGTCGGGTGATAAAAACCGGAAAGTAAAACGAAAATTCCGGGTCTGGATCCGATTCGGTGAAATCTGAAGTTCACTTCTGATGATTGGAACCGAACACCGAGTTACAGATTTCAAGCGGTTGACTGACACTTGTGCCGTATTTCAACAGGTTACCGAAATTGTCAGTCTGACCGCTTACGAATCGTTACTTTTTCTTTAAATTTTGTGTTACTTCTACTATATGTATATCTCCATCTTTCGACTATTTAAAATCAGTGGAAGTTGTACAAAACGGAAAAGAGAATATTTGTTCACGCCTCAGGCGTAAGATGATTTTTTCATAAGATTAACGAGAATAATCTGGGAGGAAAAATGCAACTAACTGGATTGAAGTACGGAAAGCTTTTAATGGACATGGTCGAATTCCCCGTAGCCAAAATGCTGACAGAAGATGCTACGAAAGAGGAAATTGAAGGAATGTTAAAAGAGTCCGGGAAAGTGGTGGTCAAACCGTCTTTTATGGGAAGTGCGGGTAAGAAGGGAAAGGCCGGATTGGTAAAAATCGCTAGTAGTTATGCGGAAGCAGATGCTGCTAGAAAAGAAATGTTTTTCGCCAAATACAGCCAGGGGCCGGTTGAGCATAAGGCTAAAGGGGTGACTTTCGAAGAGTTTGTTGAATCGGATGCGGAACTGTATTTCAGTTTGACAACATCGACCATTACACGGAAGCCGGTCATGCTTTTGATCGTTGAAGGTGGTGTCGAAGTTGAAGATCTGCCCGCGGAAAAGAAAGCCATCGTTTCATTTGATCCATTGGTCGGATTGAAAGGGTATCATGTTAACGATGCGTTAATTAAATTGGGTTGCCCCAAGGCTTTCATCAGCCCTCTCGTGCAGCAACTGCCAAAATTATGGGATTTATATAACAATTATGGACTAACCATGATTGAGCTTAATCCGATCAGGATGAAGAAAGGAAAAAGGCCATTGCCTGTGGCATGCGACGTCAAGGCTGCTTTCGACCAGGATGATCCGGCACATACACGTATTAAGTTACCACCCGAAGTCTTCGCAACTGAACTCACCGATTTTGAATTGGAAATCAACCAGTTGAGAACCTATCAGGGACAAAGTGATGTGGTTGAAATCAATCCAAGTGGAACCATTCTACCTTTCATGTTTGGTGGTGGTGCCAACAGTGCAGCCACAGAAGTTCTAGGAGACAGAGCAATCTTTTCATCTGACTTTGGCGGGAACCCCCCGTACCAGAAGATGAAGGAGATAGCCGATATCTCTTACCGACATTTCCTGGCACGTGCCAACATTGTGTCGATTATCGGTGGTAAGGCAAACAATACCGATATCTTCGTGACTTTTAAAGCGATGCTGGACGCGCTGAGAGAGAATATCAAACTGAATCCGAATATTCACGTAGTGATTGGCCGTGGTGGCCCCCAGGTTGTTCAGGGTATGATCTACGCTCGTGACCTTCTCGACAGTCTGAAGATCCCTTACAAAATGTTCGGATTTGACAGCAGTATGATCGGAGTATTGAATTATACGTTGGAACTGGATGCCTGGCTTGAGTCTAAGAAAAAATAAGGCTGATCCAAAAATGACCAAATGAATCTTAAAGATTGATTCATTCAGACTTGAATCGAATATTTTGAATATGCTAATCAGAAAATATATCACTTTTTATTGGAGAAGCTATGAGCCAAACTAATCCGTTCCCCTACTATGTGGGAATAAATAGTCTAGAAGAGATAGCGAATAAACAGACACGCTGTGTTGTGATGAATATTCTTGGTGGTGAGAGTAAAGGTGTTACCCCTACATCACACGAGTTCAGCGGTGGAAACATTGTTGCGGGTGTCCAGTATGGACGAGCCGGCAAAATGGAAACAAAAATCGGTGATATTCCGGTTTTTGGAAGTATCAAAGAGATCGTTGATGCAGGCATCGAGTTTGACACGGGTGTGATTTATCTTCCACCAACTGCTGTTGCTGCCGCTGCTGACGAATTGATCGCGCACAATCCGAAACTGACCAAGATCGTTGTCCTGACTGAAAAAGTCAGCGTGAAGGACTCCCAGTTTATCCGTGCAATAGCCCAGAGCAATCAGATTGACGTTTTTGGTGGGAACTGCCTGGGTATCGGGAATTCCTGGGAACAGGTTCGTGTGGGTGGCGCTTTGGGTGGAAAATCACCCGGTGAGAGTCTGGTGAAAGGAAGTGTGGCTGTTTACAGTAACTCTGGGAACTTCAGTACAACCATTCCGGAATATTTAAAAACAGGTGGTTGGGGAACATCAACGGTGCTGAGCAGTGGAAAAGACCTCTATATCCAGTTCGCTCTGGCAGAATTCCTGAACGCAGCTGAAAATGATGCACGCACCAAGGGTATCATGATGTATATCGAGCCGGGCGGATATTATGAAAAACAAGCCCTGGACTGGATTGAAGAAGGTCTGTACAAGTTTACCAAGCCTATCGTTTGTTGTGTCACCGGACGCTGGAAAGCCAACCTGTCACGTGCGGTCGGCCATGCTGGCGCAATCGCTGGTGGTGGTGATGATGCGCTGGCCAAAGAGGGGTGGTTTGATACCTATTTTGGAGTGGGTGAGTTTGATCCAGCCAACCCCAAAGTCTCAAAAAAGGGTGTTCGCATCGCTTCTATCCAGGATGCTCCGACAGCCATGACAGCGATCATGAAAGAGATCGGTGTTGAGCCGGATTTTGTATCATCAGGTGACCTAAGCCTGAAGCCCTGGTTTGTGAATGACCAGGATGCCGGAATCCCGGAAAAACTGCAAATGCAGAAAGTTGAAGCCATGGCGCCTTACAATGATGCCATCAAAAAACTGGGAAACCAGGTGGGTGCGCAACTGTCACGGGAATCCATGCGGAATAAATCAGGTGCCAGTATGATGAACCCCAAATCTCAGATTACCGAAGTTCATGGGGTTTCTGTGCTGGATTTGGTCAAGGAAAGCTTTGCTGCGACAAACGTCTTTGCTCTGATAAAAGAGCTGCCCGCTGCTGCAGATATGCCGATGGTTAACGCGATCATGAACTACTACACGGCCATTGGTGCTGAGAACATGGATGTGGCTGTAAAAGCCCGTGCCAACGATTCATTGCCCAACGCTTATCTGGGTGCTGCTGTGATGATGAATGGTGACAGACAACTGTTCAAAGATTACCGAGCCATGACCAACACCATGATCGACCTGTTCTATACCCAGGTCTGGAATGACAAGTCTGTCAATGAGGCTGCCATTGCTAAAGCGCTTGAGCAAAAAGGTGCCATGCCGGAAGGGGAAGCCAGTGCACAGGACGCCAAAGTGGCTGATTTCTTTGTTGACGTGATTGAGAAAAACAACCTCCAGAGTGTGTTTACTGAATACGCCATTAAATACGCAGCAGAAAACAAGGTGAATAAGCTGGACTTGCTGATGGCTGCCATGCTGCTGACACTTTCCTGGAAGGCCCTGACAGACAGGCAGATCCCACAGGAAACAGCGGCTGATCTCGGTAACTACCTGTTCCTCAATGGTGTGATTGTGGGTTGTTCAGCTCCGGCTTATCCAAATAACGATTTCTGGAACAAGCTGACCTCACTGGAGGACCTCAGTCTGTTGAATATGGATTTCTCTGATTCGATTTTCAGGATTCTCTTTAACAGGGAACCGGCAGAGAAAGAACTGTTTGCACTGAACGCCATGTTGAATCTGACGATCTCCAACGGACCAGGTACGGTTAGTGCCAAGGGATCCAAGGAATCTGTCAGTGGTGGTAACCCCATCGCTTCCTGCTATGTCGGTTGGATGGAAAACACCGGTCGTGATCACGGTGGAAACGGATTTGAGGCCATCAAGTATGTGAATGACAACATGGGCGCTTTTGATCCGTACAAGGCGACATCTGAAGAGATGAATGCAGCCATGGAAGAAATTGCACAGAAAGCTGCAGAAGAATATGGCTCATTGAAGAAAAAAGCCAAGGAAGAAGGTGACATGAAGTACTTCAAGGTGCCTTGTGTGAATCATCCTGTCTTCAAAGGCAAGCCGATTAACTACGATCCTCGAGAGACTCACATTCGAGAACTGTTCAAGGAAAGAAATGAAATAAATCCCTTCCAGGAATTTTATCATGTTCTTGTCCAGAAACTTTACGATGTGGGTGCAACCAAAAACGTGTTCTGCGTCAACATCGATGCAGTTATTGCCACCATCTCACTGGATCTGATTTGGAAAGATATCAAGAGTGGGGCCATGCCTGAAAAAGATATGCAGGACATCGCTTTTACACTCTTCCAGTTTGCACGGATGGTGGGTTGTTCAGCTGAAATCGCCGATCATAAGAGCCGTGGAAACCCGATCGATTGTAGAACTCCTGCCAGCCAATGTTTCTGGGTTGGTTAGTGTTTGACGGTCAAAACTGTTTTGGGCAGCTGCGAAATGGGTATAAACACGCTTTCAAGGCTGCCAATCAGTGACCTGGATCAATCAATAATTTGAGACGTTATTGTAGAGTGGGTCAACAGAAGAGAAAGAGTACGATAACCGCCCATCGGTGCTGAAAAAAGAGCTTAGATGGGAGGTTCATTTGGGGGAAACACAAATCTGTGTTTCAAACGATTTAAAAACAGATATTACGGAGAATAATATGGGTTTTGAACTGAATGGCACAACTTATGAGACTGACGAAGATGGATACTTGATCAACATCGGTGGATGGAACGAAGATGTGGCCCATCACCTGGCTGAAGAAGAAGAGATTCCAGAACTGACCGAAAAACACTGGCAGATTATTAATTTTCTGAGAGGCTACTACGAAGAATACCAGATCGCGCCGATGATCAAGATTTTGATCAAAGCCATCATGAAAGATATGGATCTTTCCAAGCGTGATGCTTCAAAGATGCTGTATGAACTGTATCCTGCAGGACCTGCAAAGCAAGCCTGTAAAATTGCCGGACTGCCTAAGCCGACCGGTTGCGTCTAGCCCATTTCGCATGATAAATGCCCCGGGATCATTGAATTTGATGATCGTCTAGGGGAAGTTTTTTCAATAATCGCCAACAAAGGGTGATACAAATTTACTAATTTGAGATTGCCCAGCTATTTGGAGAGGATTAATGTCAGATACACCAATGATGGACGAACTGGAAAAAGGTCCATGGCCAAGTTTCGTCAGAGAAATTAGAAGAGCCGGTAAGCAAAGTGCTACCGCAAGAGATTTAATTAATATTCTTGAACTGTCTTACAAAGATAAAAAAACCCACTGGAAACATGGTGGTGTTGTCGGTGTCAGGGGATACGGTGCCGGTGTTATCGGCCGCTATGTCGATGATCCCGTCCAGTTTCCCGGCGTTGCCCATTTCCATACGGTTCGTGTGAACCAGACCTCCGGTTTTGTGTACAATACCAAAGGACTGGGCGAGATCATGGATATCTGGGACAAACGTGGTTCCGGTATGACCAACATGCACGGTTCTACGGGTGACCTGGTTCTTCTAGGAACAACCTCAGAACAACTGGATCCGATTTTTACTGACATCTCCCAGAAAGGTTGGGACTTGGGTGGTTCCGGATCGGATTTGAGAACACCAAGCTGCTGCCTGGGTCCTGCACGCTGTGAATACGCCTGTATCGACACACTGGCAATTACACGGGAGTGTACAAACTATTACCAGGATGAATTGCATCGCCCGGCGTTTCCATACAAGTTTAAGATTAAAGTCGCCGGTTGTTCAAACGACTGTGTGGCATCGATTGCCCGTTCCGACCTCTCAATTATCGGAACCTGGAAAGATGATATCCGCATTGATCAGGACGAAATTGCAAATTACGTCAAGGGTGGCGGAATTGATATCATGAAGGAAGTGGTCATGATGTGCCCAACCCAATGTATCGATTTTGATGGCACCAAAATGGAGATCGACAACAGCAACTGTGTTCACTGTATGCACTGCATCAACAAATTGACTAAGGCACTGCGTGTTGGAACAGATCAAGGTGCAACAATTCTGCTGGGTGCTAAGGCGCCGATTGTTGAAGGAGCGATGCTTGCTTCCGTGATTGTACCCTTTATGAAACTGGAAGAACCATTTGAAAATCTGAAAGAATTGATCGAAGCTCTCTGGGAAGTCTGGGATGAAGATGGAAAGAACAAGGAGCGGATTGGTGAATTCATGGAAAGAATGGGGAAAGGTGAATTTGTTGAAGCTGTCGGAGAACAACTCGCTGACGGTGAATGCGGAATCGAAATGACCTCTCAAATTGATATGATTAACCATCCGAGAGAGAACCCATACATTTTCTACGATGAGTATCTTGAAGAAGAAGGCTAGGGGTCCTTTCACTGGGAATTTGGTTAATTATCATACAAATGGTGAATTTCCAAATAGACCTTAACGATTTTGTTTTAAACAACATGTAATTTCTAAAGGGAAAATATGGCAGAAGAAAGAATTACTGACCAGGGTGCGAAGGACTATAAAGAGTTCCTGCATCCGGTTATGGTAAAAAATTACGGACAGTGGAAATACCACGAAATTCTCAAGCCTGGTGTTCTGGTCCATGTCGCTGATTCCGGAGATAAGATTTACAGTGTCCGGGTCGCTTCACCCAGGCTGTTGAGCACGGTGAGTATTCGGTTTTTCATGTCTGTTGCGGATAAGTATTGTGACGGTTTCCTGAGATGGACAACCCGAAACAACGTTGAGTTCCTGACTGATAAGGAAGAAAATGTTGAACTGATCATCAAGGCTGTGAACGACGATGGCTGGCCGGTCGGTGGAACAGGAAGAACTGCTTCCAACGTTGTGCATACACAGGGTTGGGTTCATTGTCATACATCGGCAACTGATGCTTCCGGTATCGTAAAATCACTGATGGATGAGGTTTTCGAGGATTTTACATCAGAGAATCTTCCCGGAAAACTGAAACTGGCTCTGGCCTGTTGTCTGAATATGTGTGGTGCGGTCCACGCATCTGACATCTCCATTCTCGGTATTCACCGTCGACCCCCCAAGGTAGATTATCACTTGCTGGGTCAGATCTGTGAAATTCCGACAACTATCGCAGCTTGTCCGACTGGAGCGATCCGTCAGGATATCGTCGATGGTGTGAAAGCGATGAAAATAATTGAAGATCAGTGTATGTTCTGCGGTGCCTGCTACACAGCTTGCCCCAACATGCCTCTGGCAGATGCCCTGAATGACGGTGTCTCTATCTGGGTCGGTGGGAAGATTGCAAACGCCAGATCCAAACCCGGCTTCACCAAGCTGGTTGTCCCTTTTCTTCCGAATAATCCGCCGCGATGGCCGGAAGTTATTGATGCCGTGAAGAAAATTATTCAGGTATACAAAGATAACGGAAGAAAATGGGAACGCCTTGGCGAGATGATCGATCGGATTGGTTGGGCGAAGTTTTTTAAGCTGACAGGTTTTGCGTTTACCAAATATCATATTGATGATTATAAATTGGCGACCAAATCCTATAATATGTCGGCTCATGTAAGATTTTAGGAGTTAAAAATGGCAGTAGATTTAAATGTAGTAGCTGAAGATATGTTTGAAATGGTTAAAGAAGTTGCCGGCATCAAAAAATTAAAACCGGGTGACGTTTTGAAAGCCATGGTCAAGAAGTATGGGGATCAGGGATTCACGAAGAAAGATGCGAAAGCAGCTATCCGCATTCTGATTGATGGTGAAAGGCTGGTATATACCTATATCAACGGCTCTTTTGTTGAACTGCCCCATGAAGACGGCGCCGCTATGGCCGCTAATGAGGCTGCAAGGAATAAATAAAGTTTGAAGTCCCGGCTTTTCTTCGATCGTTTGGAAAAGCCGGAACCTCATCCAATGATATATTGACCGGAAAAGCATGTTTGTAATAACTGAACGCGCGGCAGAGCAGTTTAAAAACTCTGCTGATGCAGTGGGTGATGATACCGTTTCATTGCGGATCTCCGCTAGAATATCCGTTCCCGGCGGTATGAAGTATAATATGGGCTTTGACCATCAAAAAGAGGATGACACAGCCTGTGAGATATCCGGGATAAAGTTTCTACTGGATCCGGAATCGGTTAAAAATACAAAGGATATGTTGGTTGACTTTCGAGACTTTGAGGGCGCTGAACAATTTGTATTTCTGAACCCCAATGATAAAAAAGAAAACTGTGAAACATCACCCGATGGGTGTGATCCCGATGGTAACCCAACCTGTAAAACCTGTACAGGGGATTAGGGCTGGCCACCAGGAGAACAGCACTTCCCGGACGGAGAGGTAAAGTACGACCGCCGTTGGAATCCGGTTTTCAAGAAAACCAGTGTAAGGTCCGAAGACTTCTTGCCCGGTTGGGCCTGAGCTCATCTGACAAACAGGCAATTCAGATTAGCTGCCTGTATTTAACTAGAGGCTGACCCCGCTGGGAATCGCTACAAACATTCTCCGGTGAACGTTAATTAATTCATGGTCGGTGGATATGGTAATTTCAAATTGCCTGGAAACTGCCTATTTTCTTTGATTGTGAAAAATTTTTTAAACAGGAAGAAATATGGCCATCGTTGTTAGAAAGATAAAAAGACCAGTTAGAGCCCATATCGGCGGCGGGAAAAAATCCCAGAGTACGAAGCTGCCACGATATGTCGCCAAGCGGCCGCCATGTACTGATACATGTCCAAGCAGCGAGGATATCCGTGGGTATCTGACATATATTGCTCAGTCTGAAGAGTATGGACGGACTTTCGAAGAGTCCATGGAGCAAGCATGGCATATGCTGACAGACAAAAACCCGATGCCGGCTGTCATGGGAAGGGTTTGTCCTCACCCATGTGAAACAGCATGTAATCGTAAAGATAAAGACGGCGCTGTCAGTATTAATAAAGTAGAACTGTCGATTGGACAATTCGGGCTGGAAAACAAACTGGCTCTGAAAGCATTAACGGAAGAGAAGACGGGCAAGAAGATTGCTGTTATCGGTAGTGGACCGTCCGGTATCTCATGCGCTTACCAACTCGTCAGAAAAGGTCACTCTGTGACTGTTTTTGAATCCAAGTCAGAACCAGGTGGAATGATTCGCTGGGGTATTCCCGCATATCGACTGCCAAGAGATATTATTGCAGCAGAATATCAAAGAATTTTTGATCTGGGCGTTGAATTCAAACCGAATACCAAGGTTGGAAAAGATATCAGTCTGGATCAACTGAAAAGTGATTATGATGCGATTTATCAAGCAATTGGTGCTCAGGTTGGTTGGTCTCTCGGATTAGACGGAGAAGATTCAGCTAATGTTTATACGGGTGTTGAATTCCTGTACAAGCATAATATGCAGGAACAGATGAATATTGGTGATAAGGTGATCGTCGTGGGTGGTGGTGACACTGCTATGGACGTTGCCAGAAGCTGCAAACGGATGGGAGCTGATGTGACGGTTGTTTATCGCCGGAGCAGAAACGAAATGCCCGCTATTGAAGAAGATATCGTCGGTGCTGAAGAAGAAGGGATTAACTTCAATTTCCTATGTACACCAATTAAACTACAGGTTGCAGACGGAAACGTTACCGGGATGACATGTGTACGCATGGAACTGGGTGAGCCGGATGAAAGTGGTCGGGCCAGCTTTTCTGTGATTGATGGGTCCGAGTTTGATATCGCAGCCACCTCTTTAATTCCTTCCATCAGCCAGGAAGCTGATTTTGAGGGTATGGAAGAGATGAAAAATGAGAAAAACTGGACGTCTATTGCCACAGATTTCGGTCGTTTGAGTGAAGATGGCAAAATCTGGTCTGGTGGGGATGTGACCAGAGGCTTGGGGTTAGTGACTGAGGCTGTTGGTGACGGACGGATTGCTGCTGAAGATATTGATCGCTTTGTGATGGGCGCTGAATATGAGAAGCCGGAAGTCATGCCGGTGATCAATTCTGCGACGATGCACATGCAACATTATGCAGATGCAGCTCGCAATTCCATTGGTGAAAAACCCGGTGCTGAAAGGATCTCTGACTTTAATGAGTATATTATTCCTTTCACCATTGAAGCGATCAAAGCAGAAACAGCTCGCTGTATGAGTTGTGGTTCCTGTTTTGATTGTGAAAACTGCTGGAAGTTCTGTGGTGATGGTGCTGTCAATAAGCTCGCCAAGGGGCAGCACTTTGAATTCAATCTGGATAAATGTATTGGTTGTAGTAAATGTATGGAAGAGTGCCCATGCGGACTGATTGACATGATCTAATCGTTAATAAAAAGTCTCTGCTGATTCTTCACAGAGACTTTTTTTTTGCCTAAAAATTATGGAATTAGTAAATAAGTTATCAGAAAAGAAACAGGAGATTGTGCGGGAGTGGATTCGTAAAACGATGGAGGCTTATCCCGCAGAGTCTCTCGCTGTTTTGAACCGGAATAAAAACCAGTTTGCTAATCCATTATCTCATACTATTTCCGAAAATATTGACCTTCTCTTTGAAGAACTGCTGAGCGAGATAAATCCTGAAAAAGTGGCCCCGATTCTTGATAAAGTTATACGTATCAGGGCTGTGCAGGATATGGCGCCAGCAAAGGCAATCTCTTTTGTCTTTGATCTGAAAGGGGTGATTCGAGATGCGCTGAAAGATGAGATTCAAGAGAAAAAAAGTTTTCGGGAGTTGTTGACCGTCGAAAAGAGAATAGACCAGATGGCGCTATTGTCTTTCGATATCTACGTTAGCTGTCGGGAAAAGATTTATCAAATCCAGGCTAACGAATCTAAAAACCAGACTCATATGCTCATCAGAAGGGTAAATGAGATGGATAAACAAAACGAAGCGAGGTAAGAACGGATGAAAATTATAAATCCTCTCTTAATAGTGTTGGTACTCATTGCGCTTGCCTATGCAGGAGTGAATGCGATGGGGATGACGCTCCTTTTTGGCGTGGTTATTCCCATTGTTGCATTCATTGTTTTTCTCCTGGGATTTATCACCAAAGTATTGAGCTGGTCGAAATCACCGGTTCCATTCCGTATCCCGACAACTGCGGGTCAGGGAAAATCACTCCCCTGGATCAAGCAAGCAAAGCTTGACAATCCTTCGAGTACAGCGGGTGTTTTGGGAAGAATGGCGCTTGAAGTTCTGTTATTTCGATCTCTGTTCAAAAATACGAAGGCTGAACTCACGGAAGGGGGCATGCTGGCATATGGATCGAGTAAATGGCTGTGGCTGGGTGGACTGGTGTTTCACTGGTCTTTTCTATTGATTCTGGTCAGGCACCTCCGTTTGTTTCTGGAGCCAGTGCCGGCTTTAATCACATTCCTGGAAGCTGGTGACAGCATGTTCCAGATGGCTTTTTTGCCAGCCTTTTATCTGACCGATGCTGCAATTTTGCTGGCTGCAACATATCTGTTCTTGAGACGGGTGGTTTCGCCTCAGATCAAGACGTTGTCACTTCCGGCAGACTATTTTGCAATTTTGCTGATTATCGCTATTGCGACAACCGGTGTGTTGATGCGTTATTACTACCGTGTGGACGTTGTTGCGATCAAGGACCTGATTAGAGGACTGGTTACTTTCAGCTTCAATGTACCGGAAGGTATTGGCGTGATTTTTTATATTCATCTTTTTCTTGTATCAGTTCTGGCGATCTACTTTCCATTTAGTAAGCTGATGCATCTGGGTGGCGTTTTTCTAAGTCCAACCAGAAATCTGGCAAATAATAGTAGAGCGCAAAGACACATTAACCCATGGAATCCCGATATCAAATTTCACACGTATGAAGCGTATGAGAACGAATTCAGGGAGAAAATGAAAGCCGTCGGACTACCAGTAGAAAAGGAATAATATGTCAAAAATGCTTGAACCGAATGAACTAACCAAAGATATATTGGAGACCCCTTCCTTGATGACGGGGAAAAGTCCCGCTAAAGAATGGATGGATACTCCAGCGGAGTTCAGGCCGGGGAACTGGTGCTACAGTGCTAAAACAAAGGCCACAGACGCTCTTGGGGCACCCAATTCACGAGACTGGTCTCCAATCGACGAAGATTGGAAGCTGCCGGAGAATTGGCAGGAAATTATCAGTAAAGGTTTCAGGGAAAGACTGGATAAGTTTCGGTCTTTCAGGTTGTTTATGGACATCTGTGTCAGATGTGGCGCATGTGCGGACAAGTGTCATTTCTTCCTGGGAAGCGGTGACCCGAAAAATATGCCGGTCCTCAGGGCTGAACTGCTCAGATCCGTCTATCGAAATGATTTTACCCTTGCCGGAAAACTGCTGAAGAAGTTTGCCGGGGCCAGACCGTTGACCATGGATGTGGTCAAGGAGTGGTTCCTGTATTTCTTCCAATGCACAGAATGTCGTCGTTGTTCTGTATTTTGCCCGTACGGTATCGATACAGCTGAAATTACGATGATGGCGAGGGAACTGCTGAATCTGGTAGGTATCAATATCAACTGGATTATGGATCCGGCTGCCAATTGTACTCGAACCGGGAACCATTTGGGAATAGAGCCCCACACCTTTAAGAAGGTAATTGAAACGCTGGTAGAGGATGTCGAAGATATCACTGGTATCGCCCTGAATCCTTCCTTCAATAGAAAAGGGGCGGAGATTCTGTTTATTACCCCATCTGGCGATGTCTTTGCCGACCCGGGGGTGTATACGATGATGGGGTACCTGATGTTGTTCGAACATATCGGTTTGGACTACACATTGAGTACTTATGCGTCGGAAGGAGGAAACTTCGGTCTCTTCAACTCCAACGAGCTCATGAAGAAGCTGAACGCCAAGATGTATCACGAAGCCGAAAGACTGGGAGTCAAGTGGATTCTGGGTGGCGAATGTGGACATATGTGGCGGGTCATTAACCAGTATATGGATACCATGAATGGTCCAGCGGATTTCTTAGAGGAACCGGTATCTCCAATCACCGGAACTAAATTTGAAAACGCTAAATCGACCAAGATGGTCCATATTATGGAGTTTACAGCTGATCTGATTAAAAATAATAAGCTAAAATTGGATCCCAGCCGTAATGACCATCTCAATGTGACTTTTCATGACTCCTGTAACCCTGCCAGAGCGATGGGAATACTGGAAGAACCGCGCTACGTCATTCAAAACGTCTGTAATAATTTCTATGAGATGCCAGAAGAAACCATCCGTGAGAATACATTCTGTTGTGGCGCCGGTAGCGGCTTGAACACGGAAGAAATTATGGATATTAGAATGCGAGGGGCTCTGCCACGGGCGAGTGCTCTGAAGTATGTGGAAGAAAAACACGATGTCAATACGCTTGCTTGTGTCTGCGCGATTGATCGGGCAACACTTCTGGCTTTAACACAATACTGGGCTCCGGATGTCGAAGTTGCCGGGGTTACCGAAATGGTGGCCAATGCACTGGTGATGGACGGCGAAAAGGAAGTCAGAGATCACGACCTTCGTGATGAACCGTATTTAGGCGTGGAGGATTGATCATGTATGACACGGGTAAAATTATTACCGGTCTGGTAATTTTCATTGCGATTGTCAGCTTTCCCTTCTGGGGAAGTTTCGGCGGTTCAACTGAAGCTCCAAAGCCGGTAATCAAAGTAAGCGGTCAATGTATTGAATCGGCTGATTTTATGAGAGCGAATCATATGCAGTTGCTGGATGACTGGAGAAATTCGGTTGTTCGTGGTGATTCTGCTACTGATCGCATTTATACGAGTATAACTTACGGAACAAAGCATGATAAAAGTCTGAGCAGTACAGGGTCCAGCCTTGTCAGTTCCGGAGAAAAGCAATCATGTATGAGTTGTCATTCCAATAAAGAGGAATTTTGCGATACCTGTCATGACTATGCCAGCGTGAAACCTTATTGTTGGACATGTCACATTGAGCCGAAGGAGAACATCTGATGGAAGATAGCAGAAGAGAATTCTTAAAAAAAGCAGGAGTTGGCTCTCTGGTAGGATTAGGAGTTGTTTCGGCTATCACTGTGGTAGCCGAAAAAACCAGTGAAGCTTCTTCCAATGACTATGTAGATGCATCTGGAACGCGCTTTGGGATGGTCGTCGATACAAAGAAATGTATTGAAGGGTGCACTGTCTGCTCTGATGTTTGCCACACCATTCATAATGTGCCGGACCACCGTCTGGCCGATGGGAAACCAGATCTGAAGAATGAAATTAAGTGGATCTGGAAAGAGCCCCATGCCAATACGTTTCCAAGTAAAAGTGGTCAGTTTCTCAGTAATGATCTGGCCAAGAAAAAACATGTGGTTTTGTGCAACCATTGCAAAAACCCACCGTGTGTTCGGGTTTGCCCGACACAGGCAACGTTTAAGCGGAAGGACGGCATTGTGTTAATGGATTTTCACCGTTGCATCGGTTGCCGATTCTGTATGGCAGCTTGTCCTTATGGCTCCCGAAGCTTTAACTGGAAAGATCCGAGAGAGACCGATAGCATGAAAGTTATTGGAAGAGATAGTCTTGACCGGGAATTTCCGACCAGAGAAAGAGGAGTTGTTGAAAAATGTAATTTATGCGCTGAAAGACTCGCAAAAGGCCTTATTCCGGCATGTGCTGAAAAATGTCCGGGAAAAGCCATCACCTTCGGTGACCTCAACGATGAGAATTCAAAGATTCGAGAGGTACTTGCGTCAAATTCCACCATCCAGCGTAAATCTGAACTCGGTACAGGACCGTCAGTCTTTTATATAGTGTGAGGATCTTATGATTGAAAAGGCGTTAACTGGAAGTCGAAAATATTGGACGTGGGTAGCAGTTCTGCTCGTTTTAATCGCTGCAGGACTTTATGCCTATGGACAACAATTGGCGACAGGTTTGACTGTGACTGGCATGAGCAGGGATGTCTCCTGGGGAGTTTATATTGCTCAACTGACGTTCCTGGTTGGAGTTGCCGCTTCGGCAGTGATGCTTGTTTTGCCGTACTATCTACATGATTACAAAAAGTTTGGAAAAATTGTTATTCTGGGTGAGTTTCTGGCTGTGGCATCTGTCGCTATGTGTATGATGTTTGTCATTGCCGATATGGGGAAACCCATGCGCTTGTTTAACATGTTTTTCTACCTGTCACCCAACTCAATCTTGTTCTGGGATGCAACGGTTCTATCCGTTTATCTGGGACTGAACATATTCTGTGGTTGGGTTGTTTTACAAGCGGAAGCCAAGCAAGTGGCACCACCAAAGTGGATCAAGCCGTTTATTTACTTGTCTATCCCCTGGGCTGTGAGTATTCACACAGTGACCGCTTTTCTGTATGCAGGTCTGCCGGGTAGACATCTCTGGCTGACCGCAATTCTGGCCCCACGTTTTCTGGCGTCAGCTTTTGCTGCAGGACCGGCTTTGTTGATTTTGCTCTGCCTGTTGCTCAGAAAAGTAGCCAATTTTGATGTCGGAAAAGAGGCGATTCAAAAACTGGCCACCATCGTCACATATGCGGCGTTGACAAACCTGTTTTTATACGGCCTGGAATTCTTTACGGCATTTTACAGTCAAATCCCGGGGCACATGCATCCACTGCAGTATCTAACCAGCGGATTGCACGGGTATAGTGCTCTGGTTCCCTGGTTTTGGGTATCTCTGCTACTGGGGGTAGGGGCTATTTTATTACTTCTGTTCCCCAACATCAGAAAACAGGAAAATATCCTGGCAATTGCTTGTATTGCACTCTTTGTTTCACTCTGGATTGATAAGGGGATCTGCCTGATTCTGGGCGGATTTGTTCCGACTCCGTTGGAGCATGTCACAGAGTACTCGGTCGGATCGTTTGAAGTCATGATCACCATCGGTATATACGCGATCGGTGCTTTGATACTGACGATTCTTTATAAGACCGCGATCACAGTCAAGCAAAATGCAGCTAAATAGCTAAGGGTCGGCTTAAAAATTAGTCAAGTGTTTCCCATTAATGAAAAGGAAACACGTTGCTGTCACATTCTGTTTGCAAATTGTCCAGTGCTTTTGGGACTTTTGCAAATAGATTATGTAAAGTCAGCAATGTCCGGTTAGGTTTTTGCAAAACAAAAGCTGAATGATAAAACCCGTCTCTGCGCATAATGATTTAAAGATATTCTAAGTTTGCTTCACGAAAAACCGCCAAACTCGCTCGTACCTCGCTCAAACAAGGCTTATTTTCGCTGCGCTAAACTAAGAATATCTAATAAATCCTTATCAGCGCGATCCGGGCTTCATCATTCAGCTTTCTGCAAAAACCTAACCGGACATTGCTGATGTAAAGTTATTTTTTAACGATCCCTGAGGGGTTCTATCGTTTTCTGATAGAAAATGATAGAATCAACTTATCAATTTGGTTCGAAACAATAACCGCAATGATTCCGGAATGTGCCAAATCCGGTTCATTTCGGTTATTTCTTTTTTAACAGCTTGAGTTTTTCGGTTACAAATGGGATTTTCAGAAGAAGAAGCGATATCTGCGCTTGAATACATGAAGCAGTTGAAAATTACTGCCGAACTAGATCCCGCAGACAGGAAAACACTTCGTTTTAATAGAACACCTGCTCTACCGGATACGATTTCAGAAGATGTCCGCGCGATTCTTGAAATCTGTATTGAATATCACCAGAGATCCGTTTTCACAGGTGAACACCTTGGCCTGGATACCAAGCCGCCGATCTATCGATCTAGTGGTGATCCACTTGATGAGATCAACTTTTTCCTGGAGTATTATAAGCATCTTCTGATTAAAGAGGTTGAAAAAGGTCTGGATCTCACTTTGCCAGCGGAAAAGGATTTGCGACCAGAAAGAAAATCAACCCCCTTTGTGAAGGCCATGTTGAAGCATCGTGCTAAACAACGAAAAAATAAATAGGGGCTCCAGGCACCGTGAGCCTCCTCTGCTTTCTTCTTCCCCTGTTTTAAATCCATATCTCTGTTTTCCATTTCCTCTCCCGTTATACCGGTTGTTGAGTTGCCCTTTATACCAACGAATTTGAATTCTGAGATTCTGCCTTAGGAATCATCCGTCCGTCCTCTAATTGCTCACCCTCCCTCTGTTCTCCCTTATTCTTATCTCTTTTGTTGTACCGCTTCCTTACTCTGGGGGTCGGCTCATAAATTACTTCACTTTCTGTTCGCAAAATGTTCCGTCTCTATGGGACTTTTGCGGACAGATTATGCCAAGTTTTTTTTGTACGATCCCTAAGTACAATGACTTATTTCGGTTTGCTGAGAATCCTACGCAACCAACTGAAATATTGGTTGATTAGGTCAATAGGGGTTCCCCGGGGAAAATTAGTATCAATTTTCTTAAAGTTTCGGTTTCAAATGCCGATAAGTAACCAAGAGATGATTAGAACCGGAATGAATATCCATTTACCATTAAAGTTTTGAAATCCCGTTCCGATAAGGGAGACAGGAATCATTAACTGTTATTGACACTTATAAA
>JABGPJ010000120.1 GCA_018645005.1 Deltaproteobacteria bacterium
GTCGTGATGAAATCAAATCCTACAAATGCCACACCTTTTGAACGTTACCAAAATATTAGACCGCAGTTTCAATCAGGGATCGTACAAAAATAACCTGGCATAATCTGTCCGCATAGGGATCGTTAAAAGATAACTTCACTTAATCTGTTTGTAAAAGTCCCAAAAGCCGGACGTTTTACAAACAGAATGTGATGTAATCTCTTAGCCGACCCTGAAGTACCAAAAGCACTGGACATTTTGCAGACAGAATGCCACAGCAACGTGTTTCCTTGACACTTATAAGAAACACTTGAGTAATTTTTGAGCCAACCCTTAGTCTACCGGCAGTGATACGGTGAAGGTGGTTCCTGTTCCGATTTCGCTTTCAAAGTCGATGGTACCGTTGTGCTTTTTCACTATTTTGCTGACAATGTCGAGTCCAAGGCCGCTGCCTTCGCCTGCAGCCTTGGTGGTATAAAACGGCTGAAAGATTTTGCCCCTGATCTCTTCTGGTATTCCCGTGCCGGTATCCGACACAGAAACTCGGATAATCCCGTCGTTTTCTATCGTTTTGACGGTTAAATCTCCCTGGTTTTTCATGGCCTGTAGAGCATTGTGGATCAGGTTTGTCCAGACCTGGGTCAGTTCGTCGGGATACCCCATTATCTGTGAAATCTCCCCATACTCCTGAATCAAATTAACATTCTGTTTGATCTGATTTTGGTACAGTGTCAGAACGGTTTCCAGTCCCTCCTGCACATTGGTTTGTGCTTTTTCGCCACTCTGGTCGAAATGCGCAAAGGTCTTCAATGAAAATACAAGTTTGACAGCCTTCTCTCCAGCAATGATAATGTTCTTTACGCTTCTTTTCAAATTTGAAAACAGAATCAGGGATGATTGGGCAATTTCTTTGTCTGTCACTTGCAGCAGGGGGGAAAAACGGGTAATATTCTTCTGAAAACCCAGGTCCACCAACGTTTTTGCTTCTGTACCGCTGACAGAAAAACCCAGCTTTTCCAGTTCTGCAACAAGCTCCTTGGCTGCGGTTCTTTTTTCAGAAAGTGAAAGTGAGGAGGTATTGGTATCAGACTGTTGCAGCAATTCACTGAACAAACCCAGTTCTTCTGTTGAAAGCTTGGCTGTTATTGCGGGCAGGGTAGCGATGACTTTTTGCAGGGAAGAGTCGATGGTTTCTACGGATGATTTGATTGCTCCCAGGGGTGTGTTGACTTCATGGGCTATCCCGGCCACCAGCTGTCCCAACGCTGCCAGTTTTTCTGACTGGATCAACTGATCCTGGGTTGCTTTAAGTTCTTCGAGGGTATTTTCCAGTGTGCGGTTGTTTTCAATCAGTTCCTGCTGGGCCTGTTTAAGCGAAAGGTGGGTCTTCACGCGCGAAAGAACCACAGATGGGTTGATTGGCTTGGTAATATAGTCAACCGCTCCCAGCTCCAACCCTTTCACCTCGTCATCTGCTGAAGTCATGGCTGTTAGAAAGATCACCGGGATATCTCGGGTTGTTGCCTCTGCTTTTAACCGTCTGCACACCTCATACCCATCCATTTCAGGCATCATGATATCCAGCAGAATCAGGTCAGGCAGTCCCTTGGAGATAACTGCCAGAGCCTTTTCTCCGCTGGGCGCCGCCTTGATCTTGTATTTTGTTTTCAGTAAGCCAGCCAGCACATCAATATTTTCTGGCGCATCATCTATTACCAATATGGTCTGCCGTTCTGCTTCCGTCATATTCTTCTCTTGAGCATCGTTATGAATGAACGCCATTAATGCCGCTTCTTCGCCGTAATTTTAGCAAATCACGATTCCAGTCTTGAAAATTGCATATATCATGACCATTTCGCTAGCTTACCTTATGAGAAATGACCCAATCCTGCAAATAGAAATTGATGATGCCGCATGATCTCTCCGGCCGATGTTAGACACCCATTTTGTGATCGGCGACCAAAAATCTATCCGAAGACATTAAAATCTCGTAGTTTGTCAGGCACTTGTCAGGTGTATGTTTACATGGCATGATAAACATTGAAATTGCTGATATTATCAACCGGAAATGAGTAAAATTAAGCATTTATTTGTAAACCAGACATTTTCTTTATTGCGTAGCTTGGGTTTAATACCCCGCCACTTGCGGTGGGGTCGTTCATTCAACCCTTCGTGTTCTTCGTGGCTCTGTGGTGAAAAGTTGCCCGACGATAGTGATCAAGCTTGAACGAAAGTTGAGTCATAAACTAGGCGTGAGTAAAACAATGAACAAAAAAAACCGACAATCTATCCAAAAACATATTCGGCTGTTCTTCATCTTTTCTCTATTTGTCTTTTCGGGTACCCCCGTCCATGCAGCCCAAAATCCGGAATCTGTCACGATTCAGCTCAATTGGAAAAACCAATTTCAGTTTGCAGGTTACTATGTTGCCAAAGAGCTCGGTTTTTACCGAAAAGCAGGGCTGGAGGTGACGATCAAAGAATTTGATGCAGGCGGTAATGTCGCAGATGATGTTTTATCGAAAAAAGTTCAATTCAGTGTGGGCAGCTCTTCTTTGATCCTGGATGCAATGAAAGGGAAGCCATTTTACCTTCTTTCAGCCATCTTCCAGCACTCCCCTTATGTGCTGCTGTCAAAGAAGCGAACTGATTTGGAACGGGTCGCCGATTTAAAGGGAAAGCGGATCATGGTCACTGATGATCCGATTAGTATGGCTTCTATTACTGCCATGCTGGTTGCAAATGGGATCAGATCCGGTGATTTTATCTCCCAAAAACACACTTTCAGTGTTGATGGGCTGATAAACAATGATACGGACGCTATCACAGCATACATATCCAACGATCCGTACCAGATGGAAAAAAGGGGAATCGGTTACACTCTTTTTAAGCCCAGAGATCAAGGGTTTGATTTTTACAGTGATTTCCTCTTTACCTCCCGAGAGTTTTACAAAAATAACCCTGACATCGTGGCCCGATTCAATCAAGCGAGTATACAAGGGTGGGCTTATGCCTTCACCAATATAAACACAGCTATTGATATCATTCAGAAAAAATATAATACACAGAATCGCAGCGGGGAAGCTTTGCTTTATGAGGCTAATGTTTTAAAAAAACTGGCTTATGATGAAGGGATAGCTCTGGGAAACATCAAAAGAGAACGGGTGAATCAAATTGCCCAGGTATATCGTCTTTTAGGCCTGGCACGTCAAACCCTGAATAGTGATGACCTCATTTACAGTCCTGAAAAACAACCTGCATTGAAGCTGAGTCCTGACGAACAAACATGGTTGTCCGATCATTCTAAAATCAGAATCGGTATGATGAATGCCTGGCCGCCTATCGCATACCAAAAAAACAACCAGGTGCATGGTGTCGATGCAGAGCTGATCCGGTTGCTGAATCAGAAACTGAATGGGGTCCTGGAGATCGTGTCAGCGTCTTTTAAACAAAACTATGACCAGGTGGTATCTAAAAAACTGGATGCCATCATGGATCTGACCCCAAAACCCAGTCGGGAGAAATATTTCAATTTCACCCGTTCTTATCTGGAAATTCCACATGTCATTATCGGTCCCCAAACGAAGGATTATTACAACTCAGAGACCGACTTGTCCGGTAAAACGCTGGCTCTGGAAAAAGGGTTTGGGAATGTGAAATATTTTCAGGAGCACTTTCCCGAAGTTAAAATTGTTGAGTATGACAATACTAATTTGTGTCTGGGGGCTGTTGCCAGGGGGACGGCTGACGCTTACGCGGGGAATCGTGCGGTTGCCATGTACATTATGAAACAGGAACTGATCACAAATCTCAAGGTTCAGGGACGTTTGAATAAACCAGGTTCCGTTCTGGCTATTGGTATACGTAAAGATTGGCCGGAGCTGGCAACCATACTGGATAAGGCCCTGTCCTCCATCTCAGAAGCTGAAAAACGACAGATTCTGGATAAATGGACACGACCCTCAGGTGCTGAGACAAAACAGCCAGTTGGAGAACGGGAGGGATTACCAAAAGGCTATCTGCTTTTGATGATCGGAATTATTGCAGCTGTTCTGGCTATCCTTTTGTTGATCAGTTGGGTTGTCAGTCGCTCCAGGAAGAGAGATATCTCTGAATTATACAAGTCCAAAGAGCTTACAGGGGCAGGGTTGATCATCATTTCCCTGGCTATTGGTATAATTGTGCTGGTGGCCTCATTCAGATTGGTTCAATTCAAAGGGGAAGTCGACAATGAATTGAAAGGCAGATTGCAGACGGTGTTGAATTCGTCTCATCAGATGCTGAAATTCTGGGTTACGGGGAAAAAGAACGAATTGAAAATGACCCTTAGAAATCCCCATTTGAAACAGGCGATAAAGCAGCAACTTAGAGCCCCCAGAAACAACACGGCTCTTAAGAAAAGCGATTTACAGGACGAATTGCGAGTGTTTTTCAGCGGAGATAATGCCGGGATCGGAGGTGTCACCTACTATGTCATATCTCCGGATATGGTCACCATTGGAGCGATGAAAGACCGCGACCTGGGGCGAAAAGATATTATTGCCGACCAGCAGAAAAGCCTGTTGCAGAAAGCATTTTTAGGGGAAGTTGTAATGGTTCCCCCAGTCAGATCAGACATTTTTGCTTCCGAATTGAAAGGTAACAAGGACCAGAACAGATCCGCCATGTTTTTTGCAGGCCCTGTGATCGACGATGATGGGCTGGTCCTTGCGATAGTTGCCATCGCTCTTAGCCCGCTGGGAGATTTTTCTAAAATCGCGTTGGCGGGACGTTTCGGAGAAACGGGGGAGACCTATTTTATCAATAAACAGGGTCTATTACTCACCGAGAGCAGATTCAACAATGAACTCGAAAAAATGGGGCTGCTCAAGCCGGGTCAATTTGGAACTCTCAATATCAAATTGGTAGATCCAGGGAGATCCAAACTGAAAACGACTGCTGATCAACCGGAATCGCAGAACGCCTCCCTGACCTTGATGGCCAGACAGTCGATCTCCGGGAAGGCTGGCATAAATACCGAAGGGTACAATGGCTACCGGGGGGTTGCGGTTGCCGGGGCCTGGCTATGGGACTATGAATTCGATTTGGGTCTTGCCACAGAAATAGACTGGAGCGAAGCCTTCAATCAATATGTGATTATCCGGAATACCCTTGTTATCACGCTAGGCATAACTGTTCTGATCGCATTAATGCTGACGGGCTTTTCTCTCTGGATCGGCCAGAGCGCGACCCGCTCTCTGACGCACTCAAAAGATCAACTGGAGCTCCGGGTCGAGGAACGAACCACAGATCTGACAAGGCTGGAAAAGCGTTTCCGGGACCTGCTGGAATCAGCCCCTGACAGCATGATCATTGTTGACGAATCTGCGGTTATTACACTGGTGAATGCCCAGACCGAAAAACTGTTTGGTTACAACAGAGATGAATTGATTGGTAATGAGATCGAAGCCGTGATCCCGCATCGGTTCAGGGCGGAGCATCCGGCTAAGCGGAATGGGTTTATCCAGTCCGCGATGGTGAGCCCTGTGAATGTGAAGCGAGAGTTGATCGGACTGAGAAAAAACGGTGAGGAGTTCCCGGTGGAGATCAGTTTAAGTCCTCTGAAAACCGATGAAGGGTTGCTGGTATCCGCTGCAGTTCGTGATATAACTGAACGTATCCTCGCTGAAGAAGCGCTTAAGGAATCGGAAGAGAAGAATCGGCTGATCCTGGACTGTGTTGGAGAAGGTATTTTTGGGGTCGATCTTGAGGGGAAAACCATGTTCATTAATCCCGCTGCCTGTTCGATCCTTGGTTATGCAGACAGTGAGCTGGTGGGGAAGAAAATCCATGCCGTGATTCATCATACCCGAAAAGATGGATCTGATTACCCGGTGGATGAATGCCCCATGAAAAAGGCCTATATTGAAGGAAAAAAGTTTAAAGTAGATGACGAAGTTTTGTGGAATAAAGATGAGCAACCTATCGATGTCGTTTATACAAGTACCCCGATGGTAAAAGATGAGAGCATTATCGGGGCAGTAATTACCTTTCAAGATATCACTAAACAGAAACGACAGCAGGCAGCTCTGGAGGCCCAGCATACACAGATGATCGATCTGGTGGTAGATCTTCCACTGCCGACAGCGTTGTTTGATCCCAAAGGTCGAATATTGACAATGAACACGGCGCTGGTCTCCTTGTTGGGATATACCGAAGAAGACCTCCCAACTGTGGATGATCACTGGGATCTTTTTTACAAAGACCCTGATTATCGAGAAGAGGTGAAACGGGTTTGGAATGCAGGAATCGAGGAATCAGCAAATACGGGTAGTCCCATGAAACCCCTGAATCTCAAGATCAATGCAAAATCGGGAGAGGTTTATGAGCTTGAATCCCATACGATTCAGGTTGGAGAGCTGGCCGCTACTATGTGGCTTGATTTCACAGAAAGAAATAAAGCTGAAATGCAACTTAAAGAGAAATTTGACGAACTGGAACGATTCAGACGTCTGGCGATCGGGCGTGAATTAAAAATGATTGAATTGAAGAAAAAGATCAATGACTCGTTACTTGCAGATGGTCTGCCTGAAAAGTACAAAATTCATTAAAACGTGGAGATGACAATGGATCGATATAGGAAAACAGTCTTTGGGGGGGGGTCTATTTTGAAAAATTATATTTTTCAGGCGTCCTTCATTCTGGGAATCTTACTGTTCATTGTGGATCCCGTTTTTAGCGCGGAAAAAAAATGGTTTCCCGTTGATGTCGATGTCTGGAATCCACCTTACAATAAAGCCCGTCAACGGGAACAAAAAAAATATATCCCTCTTGAAAAGGCGCAAAAAAAATGGCATCTGCGGGTGTTTATTCCCCACCTCAAAGATGCTTACTGGCTGGGAGTTAACTACGGCTTAATTGATGAAGCTCGCAGATTGGGCATTAGCTTAACCATATACCAGGCAGGTGGCTATGGCCAACTTACAGTGCAACGAAACCAGATCAACTCAGTTCTCTCAAACAGCGCTCAAAAAACCGATGGCCTGATCATTTGTGCAATTTCTGAAACCGGCTTGAATGATATTGTTAAAAAAGCGGCTGAAATAAAAATCCCTGTCCTGGATCTGATTAATGGTATGTCCTCCACTCATATTTCCGCTAGAGCGGCAGTTTCATATTGGGATACAGGATTTCAAGCAGGGATTTACCTTTCCAGGATACAGCAAAAAATGAAAAAGCGATTGTCTATTGCATGGTTTCCGGGACCTGAGGGCGCGGGATGGGTAACCGCCGGTGATAGGGGATTCAGAGATGCGATCAAAGGGCACGATGTTAAGATTCTGACCAGTCAAAGAGCTGATACAGGCAGTGCTGCTCAGGGTAAACTTGTTCAGACAGCTCTTGATCGATATGGTGAAAGATTGGATTTCATCATCGGTACGACTGTCACAGCTGAGACAGCAGTTAAAATTATCCGGCAACTTGGATTTAAGAATAAAGTCCAGGTACTGTCATACTACTACAGCCCAGGAGTGCACCGCGGCATTCGCAGAAGGAATATTGTTGCGGCTCCTTCTGATCATCAGGTGCTGCAGGCCCGTATTGGTATAGATACTCTGGTACGTATCATTGAAAAAAAGAGTTACTTTAAACATGTTGCACCGAGAGTGACCGTAGTGGATCAAAACAATATTCAAAGTTGGGACAGTTCCACCACCCTGGCCCCACGAGGATTCAGACCTGTTTTCAGTATAAATGAGTAGAGGCCAAAAAATGACGAAAAATACTATAACCTGGGTTTTGCTTTTTATGCTGTTGCTGTGTGGAATTGGTGGTTCCTATTCAATGAGTGACGCCTTCCGGAAAGATGCCTGGGAGGCTTGGGAAACTGAAGTGAGTCAAACAGCCCAACTGCTTTCAGGATCAATCATTGGCTGGATGGAAGAAAGCTATGCCCCTGTATCGGGCCTGGCAGTTCTTTATGAGAATTCACAAAATGTATCCGAAGATGAATTTTTTGGGGCTGTGGATGCGTTTGAGGAGAGGGCCACAACACTGTTTCTGGATACCCATGCTATCGCCCGTCTCAAGAATGGCCAGGAAAACTGGTCCATTGAATACTCAAATGAGCCATCCGGGATTCTGTCTCCGGAAAATCCTCTATCAAAAACCCCAGAAATTCAGGAGATGATTGAAACCGCTTTTTCCAATCCGGGCCAGATTATTTTAGGCCCACCGCTGGCCACTTTTAAAGATACTAACTATTCTTCTGTGGCACTTGCTATTCGGGACGCAAATGGCCCGCTGGTCGTGATGGGCCTTCTGAATCATGATGCACTTCTGAAAGGACTTATCGATATCCATCAACCGGAAGGGATTCAGGTGCATATCCAGGGTCGATTCCTCGGACCAGAAGGATCCGGACCGTTGCGAACCATTGCCGGGAAACCGATGTCGGAGGCACTGTTTAAAGTTTCAACCCGTTCGGTAAGTGCTCGCGCAGATCTGCTATTTACCTGGTATGCCAGTAAGGCCTTCAGTGATGGTCCACAGGAACGCCTCGCAGAAGTTGTCTTAAGTGGTGGAATCGTCGCAAGTATATTGTTTACATTTTTTATCGGGCTTCTTCTCAGACAGAATAACCGGATTCAAATCCGGGTCAATGAGGCAACTGAGAAACTGACAGAGAATCGTGGGCGTCTTGACCTCGCTCTTGCGTCTTCTGACATCGGGGTCTGGGATTGGGATGTGGTGAATAACAAAGCAATCTGGGATGAAGGACATCACCGCATCTATGGTACCGATCCCACGGCCGGGACACTCGACCATGCCTCTTTTTTAAAACGGATTCATCCTGATGACGTGGCGCAACTGGAAACCCTGATGAATAAGGCTCTGGCGGGGGGGGAGGACTACCGTAATGAGTTCAGAGTGTTAAGGCCGGATGGGAGTGTTGGCGTTGTAGCATCCCGTGCGTTCATCATCAGAGATAAAGATCAGAACCCGATCCGGATGATCGGGACCAGTATGGATATCACCGAACGGAAGGTGGGCGAAGAGAAGTTGAAGCAATCGCAACAGCAGCTGAAAGCACTTTTCGATGCTCTACCGGTGGGAGTTGTCATGATTGGTCAGTCCGGAGAAATCCGTGAAGCAAATATGATCTCGGAAAATATCCTGGGAATCTCAGCCGATGAACATAAGATGAGAGATCTCCAATCCAAGGAATGGAAGATCATTCGGCCGGATGGATCGGAAATGCCCGTTGACGAGTATCCGGCATCCCGTGCACTGAGTGGTGAAGGGATTATTAAAGGGGTGGAGATGGGAGTCATTCGTCCGGATGGGAGTCTTGTCTGGATCAGTACGGGCGCTGCGCCAATCAGTGATAGTGCCGGGGGTGGAGTCGCGGTGGCCTTTGAAGATGTAACGGAACGGAAAGAGTTTGAACAGAATCTGAAGAAGCTTTCCCAGGCGGTGGAGCAGAGTCCAGCTTCGATTGTAATTACAGACCCGGAAGGGGCGATTGAATATGTTAATTCAAAATTCTGCGAGGTGACCGGTTATACAGTCGAAGAAGCACTTGATCAGAATCCCCGGATTCTCAAAGCCGACAGCAGCGATCCTGAACTATACCAGGAGCTGTGGGAAACCATTAAGGCCGGCCAGGATTGGCATGGGGAGTTCCAAAACAAAAAGAAAAACGGTGAGTTGTACTGGGAATCTGCCTCCATATCTCCTATTTTGTCGAGTGACGGTTCGATCGCTTATTTCCTGGCGATTAAAGAGGATATTACCGAACGAAAATGGATTGACGCAGAACTGGCCCAGAAAAGTATCCTGATGAAGGCCCTGATAGACAGTCCAAAGGATATTATCATCTTTTCACTGGATACTGAATATCGTTATGCGGCATTTAATAAAGCCCACGCTGATGAGATGAAAAATGTATATGGCAGCGAGATCAAACTGGGATTGAGCATGTTGGATGCTGTCACACGGCAGGAACTGGTTCCCCGGGTAAAAGACAACCTGGATCGGGTGCTGAAGGGCGAAACATACAGCGAGGTTCAGCAGCAACCGGGGAAGGATATTTACTACGAATTTAACTGGGCGGCGATTCGAAATGAAACCCATCGGATCATCGGGCTTTCTGCCTTCATTCGCGATATTACAGATAGCATGCGCTTGGAAGCGGAGTTAAAATCTCGTGTCAAAGAACAGGACGAGGCCCAGTCCGCGATGCTCAATATGATGGAGGATCTCGATGAAGAAAAAGCCATTGCGGAAGGGGCGACTAGAGCGAAGAGTGATTTTCTGGCCAATATGAGCCATGAGATTCGAACGCCTATGAATGCAATTCTGGGACTAACCCATCTCTGTCTGCAAACGGATTTGACGAAGAAACAGAATGACTACATGACCAAGGTACATACGTCTGCCACCTCATTGCTCGGTTTGATTAATGATATTCTGGACTTTTCGAAGATCGAAGCGGGCAAGCTGGACATGGAGTCCGTTGATTTCAATCTGGAGGATACGCTTAATAACGTTGCGACCCTGGTTGCGATCAAGGCACAGGAAAAGGGCTTGGAATTGCTCTTTCTGGTGCCATCGGATATCCCGCTATCTTTGATAGGAGACCCTCTCCGGCTGGGACAGGTTTTAATCAACCTGGCCAACAATGCGGTTAAATTCACTGAAAAGGGTGAAATTATCATCGCTGTTGAGTTGCTGGAAAAATCAACAGAGACCACCAAACTCCAGTTCTCTGTCAGAGATACGGGCATTGGTTTGTCTGAAGAGCAGATTAGCAAACTGTTTCAGTCTTTTTCCCAGGCGGACACCTCCACAACAAGGAAATATGGGGGGACTGGACTGGGACTAACGATCAGCAAAAAGCTGGTGGAGCTGATGAACGGATCTATTCATGTGGAGAGTCAGCCGGGGCAGGGTAGCTCTTTTATATTCACTGCTGAATTCGATCGCCAGACGGAACAACAGCGTGTTGAAAAAATTACAATACCGGATTTGAAAGGAACACGAACATTGGTTGTGGATGATAGTGCGACTTCTCGGGAAATTTTCAGCAACATGTTGAATGCATTGAATTTTAATGTTGATCTGGCAAGGTCGGGAGAGGAAGCCCTTGAAAGATTAGAAAATGCCAGCCCTGCTTACCAGCTGGTGTTGATCGACTGGGTCATGCCTTTAATGGATGGTATCGAAACATCCCAGCTGATCAGGGAGAGACTGGATGCAGCAAACCAACCCAAGATCATCCTGGCAACTTCGTTTGAAAAGGAGAGTGCGCGGCGACAGGCAGGTGAACTGGAAATTAACGGGTATCTGGATAAGCCGGTTAACCCCTCCCGTCTCTTTGATGCTATCATGAACGCATTTGGGAAGAAGAGCCGTGACATAAAAACAGGACTGGAGCGGGCCGGAATTGACAAGACGTCCCTGGATCCCGTTCGAGGTGCACATATTTTACTAGTTGAGGATAATGAAATCAATCAGCAGGTGGCACAGGAGCTTTTGGAAGGCGTTGGATTTTTCGTTGATATTGCCAACCATGGTCGGGAGGCGCTGGAAAAGCTGGCAGAGCTTGAATATGATGTAGTGCTGATGGATATTCAAATGCCGGTCATGGATGGCTATGAAGCGACCTATGAGATCCGCAGCCATCTCGATTACAAAGACCTTCCCGTTCTTGCCATGACAGCCAGTGCAACCGTGGACGACAGGATGCGCGCACTGAAATCCGGGATGAATGACCATATTGCCAAACCCATCGACCCCAATCAGCTGTTTTCCACCCTGCTGAAATGGATCAAACCGGGAGACAGGGAACTTCCCCGGGAATTTACAGAAAAGAAAAATGTCACCCAGGAGATAGGGACGGATCCGGGCGAAGCGTTACCAGATGTGATCTCTGGTATTGATATTGCGGCCGGTATTTTGCGAGTGGGTGGCAATGCCAAACTATATCGAAATCTGCTGAGCAAGTTCTCTAAAAATCAGAACAGTGCTCCTGCTGAAATTAAAACCGCTTTGGAAGAAGGTGATCTGGAATTGGCAGAGCGTCTGGCCCATACCCTGAAAGGCGTTTCCGGTAATATCGGTGCGATGGAGCTGCATGCAGCGTCTCTTGATCTGGAGGCTGGCATTAAAAAAGATCATGGGGGTGTTTCAGCAGACCTTTTGGAACGTGTCCAGGAAAACCTGGATCAAGTGCTGAATTCTGTTCAGACATTGAGTAATCAGCAGTCGGATTCAGAGTCTGTTGCAGGCGGAGCAATTGATCGAAACGTTGTGGACCCACTGATCAGGGAGTTGATGGAACTCCTGGAGGAAGATGACACGGATGCGGCAGATATCGTAGAAAAACTGCTGGTGATTCTCAAAGGGTCCGAGGCGGGAAAAGCGCTGTCAGAAGTTGAACAGAGTATTGGTCAGTATGATTTTGAAGAAGCCATGGAACAGCTACAAAACGTTAATGAACTCTTAGGGATCGTTAAAAAATAACTTCAACGTGTTTCCTTTTCAGCGACGCGTTTCTTTAACACTAATGAGAAACGCTCGATTTTGGGAAACACTCGATTAATTTTTGAGCCGACCCTTAATTAAAATGAAAGGATAGGAAATGGAAGATCAAAAAACAATCCTGGTTGTGGATGATACGCCAGAAAACATAGATGTTCTTGTTGGAATCCTGAAGCAGTTTTATAAGGTGAAAGCGGCCCCCAGTGGTGAAAAAGCGTTGAAGAGCGCGGGCAAGAAACCGCCGGATTTGATTCTGCTGGATATCATGATGCCGGAAATGGATGGATACCAGGTCCTTGAACAGCTTAAAACTGACCCTGTGACTGTGAATATCCCGGTTGTATTTGTGACTGGAATGAGTGACAACGCCGATCAGGAAAAAGGGATGGCTATGGGGGCCAAAGGATATCTGACAAAACCGGTGGATCCCCAAAAAGTGCTTGAGCTCGCGCAAAAGATCCTTTCCTAAGCAGTGGCGTAGTGAAACTTTCTTTGTTCTGTAATTTTCCGCGATGTCGGTTTCGTGGATATGTAGCGTCTCTCAAATAAATAGGTCTTTATGAAAGCGTCTAAAAGTATCTTTATACTGAATATATCTCTGACTTTACTGATGCTATTCGGAGGCTCTCTCTCAGCAAAAGAAGTCAACTGGGGAAAGATAAGAGCATTGAAGGATATGGCTTTTATTCAGTATGTTCAAAGTCTGGATTTAAAGGGGCAGGCATCCATTGATTTTTGGAAAAAAATTCCAATCAGTCGTGCAAATCCGCAAATCAATCAGATTTTCCGCAAGGAAGCGTTTGCCATTTATATGAATAAATACCCCCGAGCCAGTCGCAGGGTAGCAGATTTTAAAGTCGGGATGGGAACCACCATTGTGGGGCCCAAAAGCGGGCAAAAGCTGAAGCTGCCTTTTACTCGGTATTCTCCTCTTCCCAAAGGTCCCATAGGTGACCCGAATAAAATCTACAGAACCAGCTGTATTCAGCTTTGGTCAAATGGATAAAACCCGGCGATAGGCAGTTACCGGAAAGCTTTTTAAAAGCAGGGCATTTACAAGATTCAAGGCCTGATCAAGCGGAAGGTCCGCCAACAGAGCTTCCTGGAATTGATATGGCTACCGGAATCTCAAGAGTGGCAGGGAACACCAAGCTGTTTCGCAATCTTTTACAGAAATTCTCTCAAAACCAGGCTACAGCCCTGGATGAGATTAAAGATGCCCTGATGAAAGGTGATATGGAACAGGCCGAGCGCCTGGCTCACACAATCAAAGGAGTTGCAGGAAACATTGGGGCTATGGATCTTCATGCAGCAGCTAAAGATCTTGAAGCAGGCATCAAGGAAGACGGATCAACGGTTGCGGAAGAGTTCATTTTCTCTGTTCAAAATCAGTTGGAAATTGTCCTGATGTCTATCGCGACATTGACCGTAAGGACCAATAACTCTGCAGATGAAACAAAACCCATGGATAAAACGAGCGTCGATCTTTTAATTTTGGAGCTGAAGGAATTTATTGAAAATGATGATACGGATGCCCTGACTATCCTTGAAAAATTGCAGTTATTGGGCTTCGATGGCGAGCTGGTTGATTTGCTTGGTTTCAGCGAAAAGGCGTTGAACAGTTATGATTTTGAGGATGCCTTAGATTATCTAATCAAATTTGAAGAGCGGCTAAACCAAGACTAACTGATACAAATCCCTTATTTCATGCAGTTATTTTGTAAATAAATAAATCCTGCTCAATCCGAGATATCCGGTAATATTTATGTACATGACGGGAAAATAAATCAACTGAGGCATTTCAATGCGTATCCGACATAAACGTTATTCGAGCCTGGTTTTACTGTTTTTTGTGTTTCTGTTTTCAGATGTGTCACTCTTCGCCTCTGAACAAACCGACCATACTAAAGAGATTGGAGCCAGTACTTTGTCCAGAGAAGGGATCAGTCTCACCCAAGAGAAGCAAACTGCTGTAATCGCTATCGCGAACGAAGGGGTGCATAAAACCATTAAATCGGAAGATTCTCCTGTCTCTCCCGGTCGTTTGATGATTTATGTGATTGGCTTGTTTCTGATTTTCAGCCTTCTTACCTGGCTGGTGGTACATGGTTTAAAAAGGGAACATATCGCAATCAATTTCGGGTCGGTCTGGTTTCGAGGGATTGTGTTGGCCGGATTGGCTGTTTTTGTACTCATCGTAGTGGTTATGGCATTGGTGACCCTGCAGCGCAATCGAAAACAGATCCTGGCTGATGTGGAAAAAAACATCATACAGGTTTTAGCCATCGCCGATAGCCGAATTGAACTGTGGTTGTCAGAGAGAATTTCCTTTATAGGAAAACTGGGGCACGATCCGAAGCTGGCACGCATTACAAAAGACCTGCTGACGATTCAACCCAGTGCAGAGTCACTATTAGTCTCAAAGGAGTTGAGGCGCGCACGATCCTTTTTTAAGGATGATAGAGATATTTTCCCCAATATAGGGTTTTTCATCATCAACCCGGATTACATCAGTATCGGTTCCATGAGAAACACGAATGTCGGTATCCGTAATCTGATCGCAGAACAGTATCCGGAACGTCTGAAAAAGGCCTTCCAGGGAGAAGTGGCATTCGTTCCGCCCATTAGCTCGGATGTTCATCTCACGAAAACACCCCTCAGGGATAAGGCCAGAAAGTCGCCGACCATGTTTTTTATGGGTCCGATATACGACTTTGATGGAAAAGTTATTGCTGTCTTCACTTTACGGGTAGATCCCTGGACGGACTTCTCTCGCATATTGAAACCATTCGGGCTGAGCTCAACGGGCGAAACCTATGCGTTTGATCGGAACGGGATCCTTCTTTCAAACAGCCACTATGATCAGCAGTTGCGTCAGATCGGTTTGATAACAGGCAAGCAAAAAAGTGCGTTGAATATTACCATCAGGGATCCCGGTGGAAATATGGCGGAGGGATACCACCCTGTGGTGCCTAGATCAGAGCAGCCATTCACCCGTATGGTAAAATCGGGTATCCAGCAACGTCAAAAAGCAGAAAAAATCGGTGTTGTAAATGATCATTCGGACATTGAGACGGATATCGATGGATACAGGGATTATCGTGGTGTTCCCTCATTCGGGGCCTGGGTCTGGAAGCATGACCTGGATATCGGATTGGCCTCGGAAATTGATGTCGAAGAGGCGATGATGACCCATACGGCCACCCGCCAGATGCTGTATTTCGTATTGGGGATCACCCTCTTCCTGGCGCTAGGCGCCGTCCTGCTGGTACTTATTCTGGGGGAACGAACCAACAGGGCACTCATGAAAGCAAAAGATACCCTGGAAGAAAAAGTCAATGAACGGACTGCTGAATTAGAGAAGAAACAGGAGCAGTTTGCGGAGGCGGAGGAACGTGCCCGCCTGCTGCTGAATTCAGTCGGTGATGGCATTTTTGGGGTTGACCTGCATGGAAAAGTGATGTTTATCAACGCGGCAGCCAATCACCTGTTGGGTTATGAACCAGACGAGCTCATCCGGCAGAACGTCCACGAAAAAATTCATCACTCCCATGCAGACGGAAGTCTCTATCCTGCTGAAACCTGCCCTATGGCCAAGGCATACACCCTAGGTATAACGGAAACCATCAGTGATGAAATGTTGTGGCGCAAAGACGGGACCGGCTTTGCGGTTGAATATACAGCCACGCCCGTATTGAAAGGCAAGGAGATCACAGGAGCAGTTATTACATTTAGAGACATTACAGAAAGGATGCGCATGGAAGAGAATCTGTCCGCAGAACGAGAGCGCCTGCAGCAGATTCTGGATACCAGTCCTGTGGGTGTGGCCTTTTCAACAAAAGGGAATATCCATTTTGCCAATCCCCGCTTTAAGGAGATGTTTGGTGCAGGCCCGGGCGATAAATCCCCGGATCTTTACGTGAATCCTGAGACCCGGGATACACTGGTCAACCGGTTGCAGGTTGATGGTAAGGTCGAAAACTATGAACTTCAAATGTACAATCAGGAACATGAGGTGAGGGATATTCTGGTCAACTATCTTCCCATTGCCTTTGATGATGAGGACGGAATTCTGGGTTGGCTGCTGGATATTACGGATCGCAAACGCATGGAAGAGGCGCTGGCAGCTGAAAAAGCGCATCTCCAAAAAATTCTTGATACCAGCCCGGTTGGGGTTGGGATCTCCAGTGAAGGTATCATGCGATTTGCCAATCCACGGATTCTGGAATTGCTCAATCTAAAAATAGGGGAACCCGGACCCGAGATTTATGTGGATCCTGAAGAAAGGGCTCATGTGCTGGGAACCGTGAGTAGTCAGGGAATCATGAAAAACTACGAGCTACAGATGTATGGCAAGAATCAGAAAATTAAGGACATGCTGGTGACCTATATGAAAATCGAATACGAAGGCAAAGATGCGGTTCTTGGCTGGGTAATGGATATCACTGAATTGAAAAACACGGATCGGGAGATGCGGAAACATTTCGATGAGCTGTCTCGATTCCGAGAGCTGGCGGTAAATCGGGAGATAAAAATGATCGAAATTAAGAAAGAAATTAATCAATTGCTGGTTCAACTGGGACAGGAATCAAAGTATAAGATTGTCGAATAATTTTTGGAAAATGAGAAATGGATGATCAACCTTTGATGCAAAGCTTTAAGAAACATGAAGCCAGCATTAAAAATCCGGGAGATTGGATTATAACAAACAGGGAACGAATGCAGAATAAAACAGTGTTGAGAGCAGGTCTGCTGTTCTTTTTAATAATGCTGATACCTCTTGCTGCAATGGCACTTTCACTGTCAAAAGAAGAACTGAAATGGTTATCTGATCACAAAGACACTCCATTGCGATATATCATTCCACCAAAATATTATCCGATATCATTTGTAGACCAGGGAAAGCCCAATGGGGTTGTGCTTGAGTATCTGAAGGTACTTGAAAAAGAATTGGGTCTTAAAACTCAACTGGTGGATGTACCCTGGGGGAAAGGCTTGAAAATGGCACAAAACAAAGAGATTGATCTGTTGCCATGTGTGTCTTTTACGCCCGAACGATCTGAATATCTCAAGTTTACAAATAATCCCTATTTAAAACTGCCCATTGTCCTGATCTCAAGAAAAGATATCACCCATATCCGCCAGCTGGACGATATCAAAGGCTACAGGGTCGCTTTTGACCCAAACCTGGTTGCGTACAGCAAATTTAAGAATGATTATCAGCATCTCGATGTCAAGTTCGTATTCCGGGAAACAACACCCAATGTCATACGGGCCGTTCACCTGGGAGACGCTGACTTCAGTTTTGCGTCTGCGGCTGTGGCTGGATACTTGATTTCTCAAAATGGCTGGTCCAACCTGATGATCGCTGCCGAAACGGATTGGCCTGATACAAAGCTTCGCATGGCTGTCAGGGATGACTGGCCTATCCTGGCGGGAATTATCGAAAAAGTAATTCAATCTATACCCCGTGAAAAGAAAGAGGCGGTTTTTAACAAATGGGTTCCTGTTCGATTTGAACATGGATTGCAGGAAGATGTGATCTTAAAAGTTATCCTCCCCATCATCGGGATTGCTATTCTTATTGTTTCAATCCTTACTACGATCTTCATCTGGATCCTGCTGCGGCGAAATCGGATTATCACGAATCAGGTAAAGGTCAGCCTTGAGACACAGCAGGCGCTTCTGAATTCAGTTATTAATTCAATACCCGATCTGATATTTGTTAAAGACCTGCAAGGTGCATATTTGGCGTGTAATAAGGCCTTTGTTAAATTCGTCGGTCATACAAAAGAAAAAATTATTGGAGCCGATGACAATGACCTGTTCGGTAAAGAAATAGCGGAGGAGTTCAGGGGGCAGGACAGTGAGATGTTATCGACAGGGAAATCATTTCGTGAAGACGGGTGGGTCACCTATCCTGATGGAACACTGGTATTGGTGGATACTCTGAAAATCCCTTTTATTGATTCAAAGGGACAAATCAATGGTTTGGTGGGTATCAGTCATGATATCACGTCTCGTCACCAGACGACAATGCAGTTAAAGGAGAACGAAGAGCGTTTTCGAAGCCTGGTAAACAACATCCCCGGGGTTGTTTTTCGTTGTCTCCTGGACGAAAAATATACGGTAATCTATGTCAGTGACGAAATTGAGAAATTAAGCGGCTATCCGGCATCTGATTTTCTGGGTAAGGAGGCAAAAAGGACGTTTTCAGATCTCATACATGCAGATGATCTTCAGTCAATTGTTAAGCAAACGGCACTGGCAGTTCAAGAAAAGCGGCCTTTATTAAGTGAATATCGCATCACTGATCGGAATGGAAAGACCCGTTGGGTTGTTGAAAAGGGTCAGGCGGTTTTCGATGAAAATGGAGATGCTCTTTATCTGGACGGCACCATTTTCGATGACAGTGAGCGGAAGTCTTTCGAAGATGAACTACGGAAGCTGTCCCAAGTTGTTGAGCAGAATCCCTCCTCTATTGTCATCACCGATCCGAGCGGGACGATAGAATATGTTAATCCAAAATTCTGTCAGGTCACCGGTTACTCAGCCGAAGAAGCCATCGGTCAGAATCCGCGCATTCTCAATTCAGGTCAGATGCCGCCTGAGATCTATCTGGATCTTTGGGAAACCATTTCTGTGGGAAAGCAGTGGAAAGGTGAGCTGATTAATAAAAACAAAAAGGGAGACCTTTATTGGGAAGCCGTCACCATATCTCCGATCGTGTCCCGTGACGGGTCGGTAACGAGTTTTCTGGCCATTAAGGAAGATATCGCTGAACGAAAAAAAATCGAAGGGGAATTGGCTGAAAAGAGTATTCTAATGGAAGCTCTGATTGACAGTCCCAAGGAAATTATTATCTTTTCGTTGGATGCTGAATACCGCTATACGGCATTTAATAATGGCCATTTTCAGGAAATGAAGCGTGTTTTCGGTACTGACATTCAATTGGGAATGAATATCCTGGAGGCGGTTACGCCTGATATGGTGCCGGTGCTCGAGAGCATTTTCCATCGTGTACTCAGAGGCGACGTCTTTACTGAAGTGCAACTGCTGCCGGATGTAGGAATCTATTATGAGTTCAACTGGGGGGGGATTCGAAATGAGCAAAAAGAGATTATCGGCATTTCAGCATTTGTTCGGGATATTTCAGATCTCAAAAAGCTGGAAAAGGAGTTGAAGAATCGCGTGAGAGAACAGAATACAACCCAGACCGCCATGCTGAACATGATGGAAGACCTGGACGTCGAAAAACAGAATGCCGAAGCTGCCACCCAGGCCAAAAGCGATTTCCTGGCCAATATGAGCCATGAAATCCGAACCCCCATGAATGCCATCATGGGCATGACACACCTGGCATTGAAAACAGATCTGACAGTAAAGCAGGAGGATTATCTCAATAAGATATTCAGCTCTGCAACTTCGTTGTTGGGGCTGATTAACGATATCCTTGACTTTTCCAAGATTGAAGCTGGAAAACTGGATATGGAGGCCATCGATTTTAGCCTGGACGATGTGTTTGACAATGTTACCAATCTAATTGCTCTCAAAGCTCAGGAAAAAGATCTGGAGCTTCTGATTCAAAACCCTCGTGACCTTCCCCAATACCTGATTGGAGACCCCTTAAGACTGGGACAGATCTTGATTAATTTATCCAATAACGCAGTCAAATTTACTAAAAAGGGTCAGATTGTCATTCAGACGAAAGTCATCGAACAAGAACCCTCAAAAATCACCTTGCAATTTGCTGTTCAAGATACCGGGATTGGGCTTTCTGAAGAACAGATCGGAAAACTGTTTCAATCATTTTCCCAGGCGGATACATCGACAACTCGAAAATTTGGAGGTTCCGGACTCGGTTTAACCATCACCAAAAGCCTGGTAGAGATGATGAATGGTAAAATTTGGGTAAAAAGTGAGCTGGGTGTGGGCAGTGCCTTTATCTTTACAGCAGAATTCGGAATTCAGGTAGAAAGGGAAGAAACACCGTTGCCCTTGGCACAGGATTTAAAGGATTTGAGGGTCTTGGTGGTAGATGACAATGAAACGTCTCGACAAATCTTTGAAGAAATTCTGGCTTCCTTTGATTTTGAGGTGGAAATGGCCTTTACAGGCGGTAAAGCGCTGGATGCATTGTCAACCGCTAAAAAACCGTTTGATCTCGTGATAATGGATTGGAAAATGCCGGGTATGGATGGTATTGAAACCAGTTACCAGATAAAAAACCAGCTGAAACTGGCATCCATTCCAAAAATCATCATGTGCACCGCTTATGGACGTGAAGAGGTGATGAAGAAGTCGAATGAAGCGGGTCTGGATGGGTTTTTAGTGAAGCCGGTTAATTCTTCCACCCTTTTGGATACCATTTTACAAGTCTTCGGAAAAGCACAAGGCAAACATATATCCAGAACTCGGCACAATGTAATTGATCTTGAAGAACTGAAACAGATTCAGGGAGCAAAAATACTGCTTGTGGAGGACAATGAGATCAACCAACAGGTGGCTCGGGAAATACTGGAAGGGGTCGGGTTTTTCGTGGATCTGGCTGAAAATGGGAAACAGGCTGTCGATAAAGTGGAAACGACTGAATATGATATTGTCCTAATGGATGTGCAGATGCCTGTGATGGACGGTTATGAAGCAACCCTGGCAATCCGCAGAGAACCGAAGTTTGATCAGTTACCTATTGTGGCTATGACAGCCAATGCCATGGTGGGAGACAAAGATAGAGCCAGGGAAGTGGGAATGAACGATCATGTGGCCAAACCCATCGATCCCCAGCAGTTGTTCTCCGCCTTGGTTGAATGGATTGAACCGGGGGAACGGGATGTCCCACAAAGAGATCCGGAGAATCAGTCGACGGAAGAGACGACAGCATTTGAATTGCCAGACCAGATTCCCGGGATTGACATATCAACAGGCGTCAACCGGGTTGGAGGTAACCAGACGTTTTACCTTAAATTGCTGCAGAAATTCAGCCATAATCAGGATTCTGCTGTGTCTGAGATCACAACTGCATTGCAGCAAGAAGATGTCGCAACAGCCGAACGACTGGCTCACACGATTAAAGGGGTGTCCGGAAACATCGGGGCCATGGACCTGCATTTTGCGGCGAAAGAACTTGAATCCGGGATTAAGGACAAGGGAGCAGAGGCTGCTGAAGAATTGATTTCAGCTGTACAAAGCCAACTGGATATCGTTTTATCGTCTATCGGGAACCTGACGGCAGAAGCAACCCCTCCTGCCAGCGGGAATTCCGGGAAGTCTTCTGAAATGGATATGGGCAGAATCGGTCCATTCTTAAAGGAACTTAAAGAATTTATCGAAGATGATGATACCGATGCCCTGACCGTTTTGGAAAAACTGCGGTTGCTGGTGACCGGAGATGAGTTGGAGAAAACGCTGAACTCAATCGAAAAATCTCTGAACAGTTATGATTTTGAAGAGGCGCTGAACTATCTGGTTAAATTTGAAGCGAAGCTGAACCCGGACTAACTGCTACAAAATTCTTATATCAGACAGTTATATAATACGTTAAAATGTCCCGGTCGATTCCTTTCACCCGGATATTGCCCCTCTGTTCACAGGCGATTTCGTCTTTGATTAGTTCATAAGTACTGTCAGAAATCAGAATCTGATTTATTTCCGCGTTGGTTTCCAGTCTCGACGCCAGGTTAACTGTTTTACCGATAATCGTATAATCCATCCTGTTTTCACTGCCAAAATTACCCACCATACTATTCCCAGAGTGGATACCCATGCGGAGATCCACTTTCATCTCCCTGGCTGCTGTCTGCATCTCTGTGGCCATTCTGACACACCGCCTGGCATCCTCTTCAACTCCCGAAGACTTGGGATCGCCGAAGAATATCATAATGGCATCCCCGATAAACTTATCCAAAGTCCCTTCGTATTTGGCGGCGATTTCAGCCATGCGGTTCAGATAACCGTTCAGCCATGCAGTAAGCTCAGTATGGGACATTTTTTCGGATGTTTCAGTAAATTGGACAATGTCTGAAAAGAACACGGTCAGGGACTTGCGCTCAGTTTCCAGTTTAACATCTTTGTTTCCTGTAAAAATGGATTGATAGACATCCGCAGACAGATATTTAGAAAGCTTGTCTGCCAGCCGTTCCAACTGCTCATTCTTTGATTCCAGCTCTTGTTTTGATTTCCGCAGCTGTAGATGGGTATTAACACGAACTTTCAATTCCAACGGGTTGAACGGTTTAGTCAGGTAGTCCACCGCCCCTAAGTCAAATCCCTTTACAATATCTTCGGTTTCTGTTTTTGCTGTCAGAAAGATAATCGGGATCTCTTTGAGTTCCGGATTATCCTTCAACCTTTTACACGTTTCAAATCCATCCATCACCGGCATCATGATATCCAGCAGAATCAAATCAGGCGGACTCTTCTCAGCTACTTTCAGCGCTTTCTCACCGTTGGGTGCAGCTTTGACTTTATATTCTGTTTTTAAAATTCCAACCAGAATATCAATATTCTCCGGCGTATCGTCGACGACAAGGATTGTTTGTTTTTCCACGGGAATTTATTTTTAAATTAATCATAATACCAGCGTGTTATGCTGATAGATTGTTTGGATTAAACTGCAAAAAATCTGCAGATCGTACTGAGATCATTTCATTATTTTAGAAGAATGTGAAGTGGGAAATATACGCCAACTTATTTATTAAAAAGGATTCTAGCAAAGAACCAATTAAAAGTGAACCTGGTAAATTGTTAACTTCAGGGCAATCGCATGACAAATGTAACAATGGCTTGTAATCCAGCCTACTGATTGCATCAATAGCACTTGCATGAATCAATGTATAATGAGCAAAAATTGATTAATATTGCGCAGCAAGCTCCTCAAAACCAACAATGGCGTGAACCTAATGGTAACGCGGAAAAGTCATGCGATTGCCCTGCTATCAAGTCGGTCTTATATCAGGTACGGATAATACGGGATTCGGCCTGATCTAGGAGATGCGGCCTTCAGTAAATTCAATTATTGGGGATTTTTTGAATACTGTTTAACAGAGCAACCAAAACCAACGATGGTTACTCTGCATTTCAGAGGAAAGGTCTAAGAGAAATTTCTTAGAAATTAAGGGAGATATCACGATGAACAGACAGGCAAACAGCAACCTCTTTGGCCTGTTCCTTAGGTAATCGCTCCTGCATTCGCAAACCGATTGTATGCTGAATGGCGTTTTCATACTCATTCAGTCCCCGGGCCAGCTCTTTAATTGCGCGGTTTCGCCAGATCATTTCCATTTCATAAAGTTCCAAGGCTTTGTTTAAATTGTCCAGTGCTTTCTCGCGTTGTGGATTATCTTTCTTTTTAAGAGCTCGTCGTGCTTTTGATATTTTTGATTTAATATGGCTGGCTCCTGCAAGTCCTGCAATCTCCTGCTCTACTATTTTTACTTTATTCATCGCTTCTTCAGGCGGGGCGCTTAAAATAACAGGTTCAAGGTCGATCATCGGTTGTTTCATCAGGACCAGTTTTTCAGTTGAATTCAGTACTTTCTGAAAATTTATTAGACTCTCATAAGCCCCATCTACATTCTGACGATATACACGCTTGGCTTTTTTCTCAGCCGTGGTAAGGGTTACAAAATCTTTCCGTTTTTCTCCCCATTCTTCTGGAATCTGTTTTTTGATTTCCTCCTGATCATTTTTATAAGCATCAATTTTGGTTTGAAGAGTCTGCAGAAGATCCGCTTCTCTATTTTCACTACTGAGCAAACGGTGGTGTTTCTCATTCTCTTTGACCTTTTCCTCGATTCCCCGAATATCCTCTTGCAATCCTCTGACTTTAATATGTATAGGGCGATAATCTGGAATAGCGCTGTTCAGATTTTTTTCCGCAGTGCGCGCTTTCTCAACCAAATTAAAAGTTTTGCCGGCATCGGTAAATCCCTCGGATAATGACCTTTTATAGTTAGCCGGTAGGTAACTGATATCCAACCTCTTTGCTTTCTCGATTGCAGCTCGCAATGTCTCTCCCTGGGAATCATAGTCTAAAAACAATTTTTCTTCCATGCAGAGCTGTAGTTTGGGATTCATCGGTGGAGGCGCTGTCGTAGCCGTTAAATGAATCCGGTTGGGTAGGTAGTTCACCAGACTGGGGAAGGCGCCCGCTATGCCCAGGCCCACCAATTGCAAAGTGATAAAGGCAACTGCCCCTTTATAGATGTGGGTGGTTTTTACACTGACCGGGGCAACCCCGCGGAGATAGAAAAGGGCGAAACCAAACGGAGGTGTTAAGAATGATGTCTGAAGATTCATGCCGATCATAACTCCCAGCCAGACTGCTGTAATATTCGATCCAGGGTTCAGCAGGAGAATTGGGGCGACTATGGGGACCACCACAACGGAGATCTCGATAAAGTCAAGGAAGAACCCCAATAAAAAAATGACAACCATGACAACGATAAACTGCATCCAGAATCCACCCGGCAGGCTGGTCAAAAATTCCTTGACCAGTTCCTCTCCGCCAAATGCTCTGAAAGCAGAGGTCAACATGGTCGCTCCGATCAGAATAATAAATACCATGGAGGTGATCTTTACCGTTTCTATCCCCACTTCTTTTAAGGTATTATCAATTTTATAAGTTCGCCAGGTACTCCAGATTACCCCTGCAAACAAGCCGGTAGCGGCCATGAGTCCTAAAATAATACCGATAACATCCGTTGTGGATTGCATATTTTTAATATTCAGAGCAAAAATATTCTGCAGAATGATGATCAATAGAATGGAAGTAAGCGTAATCACGAGGGGTGTATAAACTCCTTTTTTGCTGGTCGCTAAGCGATACCCACCCATGACAATGGCCCCGATTGCCCCAATCGCACCTGCCTGGTTGACAGTCGCCACACCCAGAATAATAGATCCCAGGACGATAAAGATGAGTGAAAGAGGTGGAACGAGGGCCATTAATGTTCGACCCAGGAAATTAATATCATATTTCCCTTCAAATGGAATCGCGGGTGCATTTTTTGGATTGATCAGTGCCACAATCAGGATATATGCCATGTACAAACCAACCAGCACAAGGCCGGGTATGAAAGCACCCATAAACATATCACCCGCACTTGCTGAAACCACGTCGAAACTGGACGGCATGCTGAATTCACCTGTGATAGCCCTGTAAGCTGCCTGACGGTTAGTATTGGCCTGGTCAGCAGCATTTGAGAGCTGATCCGCCAGGATAATCAGGACAATGGAGGGGGGTATAATTTGTCCCAGCGTTCCCGAAGCACAGACTGTTCCGGAGGCCAGGGATTTGGAATAGTTATTCTTAAGCATTGCCGGTAGAGAGATCAGGCCCATAGCGATGACAGTCGCACCGACAATCCCGGTTGTTGCTGCCAGCAGAGCCCCCACAAATACGACAGATATTCCCAGACCCCCGGGAATGGGACCGAAGAGCTGCGCCATTGCAACCAGAAGATCTTCAGCAATATTTGATCTTTGCAGCATGATACCCATAAAAATAAAAAGTGGAACAGCTATCAACGTATCTCTCTCGACATCCCAATACAAGCTGCGGAAATTTGTGATGCCTGCACTCAACCATTGGTTGGGACCACCTTGGGTAAAATAGGCACTGGGATTACCTTCAAAGAAGTAACCTGCTAGAGCGGCAATAGAGATGGCCAGAATTGCGGATCCGGGCAGGGCAAACGCAACGGGATAACCTGAGGTGAGCGCTGCGACCATCAGTAAAAAAAGGAGCACTAAAAAATAACTTTCCATTATTAACCTTAAAATTAATTTTAATTCTCAGTAAGGGTTGTCTGCGAGCGGTGAATCCTAACTGACTGAGTTGGCTGATTGTTCCGGGAGATCCTGTTCCCCTAACAGATTAGCAACATTTTGAAGAAACATGCTTATAAACTGTATCATCATGGTTATTGCAAAAATCGCTAAGAAACCTGCCATTAAGTATTTAGTGTAAAGTCCGTAACCACTTTGCGAAATCTCAAATTTGATCAAAGGGGCATTCAGACTTGATCCTTTTCCGGTCATCCCCTGAGTTAGGATTACCCAACATAAAGGAGTCCCCAGGAATACAGATCCGATAATATTTGAAATGGCTTTTTTTCGTTCTGAAAAATGGGTATAAAGAACATCAACCCTGACATGACCTTCGTGGAGTAGCGTGTAAGAACTGGCAAAAAGGAAAAGGGCTGCATACCAGAACCGTACAATATCCCCCATAAAAACCTGTTCGTATGAAAACACAAACCGTGATATGACAATCGCAAATTCTGCCAATACCACCATGAATGCCAGCCAGACAAAATGAAGGGAACGGACAAAATAAGCAATGACGATTGAAAGGACAATTAAAGGGTAATGAACATAGGTTCCTCTGAATTCAGGGCGCCCCAACTCGTTAAGAAGTTCCTGACTGATAATATATCCAAGGAAGCCTTCCACCCTCAGAAATGAGATGATGAGGTCACAGACGCCAACCAATAGAGTTGTCCAAAACGCTGCCTGAATGATATGAGCCGCCAATGTTGACATCCGATCAGCATCCATTCTTAAACTGCGATCTTTTTTTGTTTTCAGAACGTAACTGGTTATTAGAACAAGGACAGCGCAATATGCCAACAATTGAATCCATCCCAGATTGATCAATTCATCCGTCAGAGGGGAGTCCAAAGGTTCGAAAAGAATCCAGTTCTGATGGGTAAAAAATACGGAAACACCAGGCCATTCGCGCCAAAAAACCAGGTAGTTATTGATCAGATATAACACCAGAAATGTTACCATACCATAGGAGAACACTCTGGCGAGGGTTATGACGGTTCTCCTCTTTTGATTTGTTTCAGATACTTTTATTGTCATACGCTTAGATGGGCTGATTTAACCAGAGAAAGAAATGAAAGGGTTTGTTTCAGGAGGTGAAACAGTTCCAAAGTGAAAAACCGGTGGAAGATATAAAAACAGGAGATAATCACAAAATACTATCTCCCTGTTTTTATGCATCCCACATAACTGCTGAATCATGTCCCTCAAAATACAAATGAGGACTATTCCATTTATTGAACAGCCCCCAATCAAAAAAGTTGGGATTAAATACCTAAGACACGGTTTCGTTGAGCTAAGTAAGCCTCATCTGAAATCTTCGCCCAGGCACCCGTTTCAGCTCTGGATTTAACAAAACTCTGGTGGACACGTTTGGCCAGTGGACTGTGTTTTTGGATTTCTTCAAAAACTTCTTCAGCGGCTTCACCAAAACTGTCATAGATATCATCACTAAATTTTCTGAGTTTAACACCCTGTTCAGTGACAAGCTTTTTCAAGGCGGCACCATTTTTAGAGTTGAACTCAGCCATCATGACATCATTTTCCATGGAGGAGGCGGCCTCAATGATTAACTGGTCAGATTTTGAGAGTTTGTCCCACCATTTTTTATTTATTCCCAGACCCAGCATTGAACCCGGCTCATGCATACCTGGATAATAGTAGTACTTAGCGGCTTCATAAAATTTAAAAAAGGTATCATTCCATGGTCCCACCCACTCTGTAGCGTCAATGGCTCCGGATATCAAATTCTCATAAATCTGGCCGCCGGGGATGGAAACAGGAGAAACGCCCATTTTGGCCAAAACATCCCCACCTAAACCTGGCATTCGAAATTTAAGCCCTTTCATATCCGCCGCCGTATTGATCTCTTTGCGAAACCATCCGCCCATCTGAGAGCCCGTGTTTCCACACATCAATCCTTTCACTCCATAAGCTGCTCCGAGTTCATCCCATAGTTCCTGTCCGCCACCAAATCTCATCCAGGCATTGATCTCGAGCACGGTCATCCCGAATGGAACCGCTGTAAAATAAGCAAAACTGGGATGCTTTCCCTTCCAGTAATATTCTGCAGCATGGTACATCTGGGCGTTGCCTGAAGCCACTTCATCGAAGGAATCAAAAGCCTTTACCCGCTCATTGGCAGCATAGTAATTGACCTTCATTCTCCCATCGGTCATATCTGACAGGCGTTTTGCAAACCGTTGAGCGCCCGTTCCCAATCCTGGAAAATCACGAGGCCAAGTCGAAACCATTGCGATATTTAAGCGACTTTTTGCGACCACCGGCGCACTGACACCGGATGCTAAAGCTATTCCACCTAAACCAACAGCACCTGTCTTCACGAAATCACGTCGTTTCATCAAACTTCTCCGTTATATATGGTTAAGATCAACCTTCTATGAATAAATATAAACTTCTTGACAGTTGATCATAAGAATTTGGCATAGCGAAGTCAAGGGTTGTTTATGACTTTATTCAAGGTTTTGATTGGAAGAGGGAAAATACCACCGTTATTGTTGACTATTGACTGTCTTGTTGGCAGGAATGGACCGAGAACCGGATATTCT
>JABGPJ010000129.1 GCA_018645005.1 Deltaproteobacteria bacterium
TTATTGACACTGCCTAAGATTTCTCCACGCCAATGATTTTCCAGTACTCCCCACACGCGTTCTACGGGGTTGTATTTGCTATGATAGGGTGGATAGTAGGCCAATTGGACATCAATAGATTTGCTTTTTGCAAAGTCAACAATCCGTTTGATGAACTGGGTTCGGCGGCTGCTATTTTCAGGTCCGTTATCAGCATTGATTACTATTGTGTGCAGGTCCATTTGATTTTCCAATGACGTCCACAGGTCCTCTATGGCATCCACCATAAAATCCGCCGTTACGTTGCTTTCCGTGAAATATAAATAGTTTTCGTCCTTTTCAGGAACGTGTATTCCGAACAGCTTTAGCGTAGCCTCCGGTTCAAAATCATGATCAGAACCTTTTGATCCTTGCCGACTATATCCGCCTCTTGAAAAGGGACCGATTTTTATCGTGGCTTTCGTATCAATGCTCAATCTTAATACGCCAGGTGATTCATCTGCTATCTCATTGACAAAGTGGACATTATTAAAGATATCATCTGTAAATTCATTTTTTTTAAAGGCTTGGACTTTGCTACCTTTTGAGGCTTGAAACCCAGTTCATTAAGTTTTGTACGAATCGTTCGTTCTTCCGGCAGCTTTTCGTCTGTGTAGTTTTTATCTTCGATCAGTCGGAGCCTTACCTCGCCTGCTGTCAACGGGCAATAGTTTTGATCCGTGCGAAAAGTCGGGTCGACCTGGCTCACAGGTTCAACAATTGCTTTAATATCTTCAAGCAGATGTGGCAGATGGTGCTCAGCCGGTTTTCGCCCTCTACCGGAAAAATAGTCAACACAGCGGATATCGTTTTTGAGCTCTTTGATACCCTTAATTATGACGTTCCGGTTCCAGCCTAACTCACGCTGCGCACGGCTTTGTCCTCCAAGGCCTAAGGCCAAAACAATTTGAGCCATGAATCGTCGCCGATCCGAACCCTTTAACTTTTTCCTTGTTTCGTTTAAAATCGCTTTTAGCTCAGGGGTAATTTTCGCAAATGTTTTGGGGCGTTTTGTCTTTTGATGATCATCCATAGTATCCTCCTTGTAATAAGATCCATGGTGATCATATTCTTCTGTATTACTGTTGTCCAGCAGAAAATTTACGGGTCTGTTTATTTATTTTTTGCCGAGGCCCTAACAACTACTTTTCTTTTAAATTTCATTGATTTTAGGTCTACTACTTTGTTTTTCTCCAAAGACACTCTACTCCTTCTTAAACTGCCGCTCTGATCCGCGCCAGATCGCTTGAGTTGATACTCCAACGCCGAAGGACCTCACTGATTGAACCGTTAACTTCAGCTTTCGCCATTGTATGTAGCCTCAAGAAAAGTATGATATCAGGAAATCTCTAAAACAACTTGTTTGTAAAATGGCAAAAAAAATTGTGATCAATAAAGTCATAATAATTGTCTTATTTATTGTGCTGTATATTAACCTGTTATCAACTGCATTGTTGAACGGGTTTTGGTGGGATGATATCGTATATTCGTTGAATTACGGCTCCTTAAGACTTATTGATAAATCTGTATGGCAAAGTATTGTCGACGAAATAGTTGCCTGGATTCATAGGGGTAGAGTATTCCCTGTCGCTGTTATTCAGGGAAATCTTATCCATTTTATTAGTCAGGGTGAAAGAGAAATAACCCGAACAATACAATTTGGCTTGGTATTTGTTAACATTTTGCAAGTTTTTTGGTTTCTTAATAAGATTTCAAAACAATTTTATATTTCTTTATTAACAGCGTTTATGTTCATACCACTCGTTCAATATCGAATCAGTCCAGGGTTTAATTATGTAGAACCAGTATCTGGGCTTGCCAGCATGATGCAAGTTTGCTTTTTTTTAAGTATGGCTTCCATTCATGCGGCGTATTCAGGATTTGAAAAAATAAAATCAAAAAGAAGACACTTTCTACTAATATTGTCAGCAATCTGCGCTATGATGAGCGCATTAACCTATGAAATTGGACTTGCTTCATTCTTGGCAGTAGGACTAATTGCTTTTTCAAAAAACCGCTTTTCTAAAATAGCCAAACTACTATATATGAACGTCTATAATATTAGTGGTTTTCTGATATATGTTTGCATAATTTGTTATGTTCGCCTAAACAAGGCTTCCTCCTATAGTGGAATAGAGATAGGGGAGATGAGATATTTTTTCCACGGTTTTTTGGTCCAACTATTTGGTAGCATGCCTTTAACCTATGCACTATTTATTGATCATCAAAAAATCCTTGATTCCTGGAACACTATTATTTTTAATGAAACATTTGTTTTGGGCTTTATTGGAATTTTTGTGTTTATTTTTATGTCATTATATTTTTATAAGAACACAATTGTTACCTTATCGAAACATGATAGAACGGTCCTAGTAATCGTCGCTTGTGTATTCATTTTTGTCCCTTGCATATTTATGGGCCTCTCAATCGAATATCAAAAAAATCTAGTATTTGGTATGGCTTATCTTCCCGTGTATTTCTCATATTTTGGTATAGCATTTGTTTTTGGGGCTACCTTTAATTATCTTATTAAAATATGGCGTAAAACGATTGGGTTGGCGTTGATTATTTGTTTTGGTTTATTCATTTCCTTTTTAGGAGGATTTCACGCTTACTATAATGAGAAGGTGTTTGATTTTGCTGAAAATAATCTTGCGTACGAAAGAGATGCTGTTTTTGAATCATTGAAAGCTGGTCTTATGAAAGATCTTGATGAGGAAACTGTTGTTTTTTCAAAGCTTAAGTTACTATATAATGTGCAGGATCAATTTAGAAGTCTAGCAGCTACTGTTTTAGATAACCCGCCATATTTTTTGTTCGTTGAGAATTCCCATCAATTGCCAGCGTCCCTTTACTATGATAAGTCCATATATCTTTTAGAAGGTGTAGTAAACAAGAAACAAGGAGCATGGTTAGCGCTAATTCGCTTTGACCTCACTAAAAAACAAAAGAAAAACATCGGACAGGTCAATCTATGTGAGAACGATGGAAAATATATTCGTCTGATCAATCTAACATCAAAGAACAATACCAATAGAAGGATTTTTTTCTTTCAAGGTGAAAATAGTGAATATATGTTTGATTCAAATACCGTTGTGTTTGATTCAAAGACCCTTGAAACTCGGCCTATAGCTGGAAATATGTTGCGATCACTTTTTAATCAAAAGCGACTTAACAATGAATATCAAATTGTTGAATTGTCAAAATACAATTTAAAGCCATGTTCCTTACGCGTCCTTGAAATGGATCCATCCGAAAGACTATCCGAATCTTTCAAAGCCATGTATGACGACTACTTAATAAATGGAAAAGATGCCGAGGATACTTTGTTTCATCAAAATTTTAAGTATGGTTTTGTGGGTGATGGCACCTCCGTATATCCTTTAGCGTTGAATGAAAAGTTTTCTATAGAGCTAATTTTAAGACCTCATGAAAAGCAGGGAACCTACGCACATGTTATAGGAAATCATCCCGGCTATAATTATTTTGAAGGGTTTGTAATACAGCAAGATGGTGATAAGCAGAACGTTTATACTTTCGGGTTTGGAAACGGTAAGGAATGGTTGCCACCCGTCCGGTTTCGGTTGACCGCCGAAGAATGGAACTATCTGGCGATTGTGGTCAAAAACAACCAAATAGGTGTTTATAAGAACGGCTTTTTGTTAACCTCCGGGGATGCCGGAGATTCGATCAAGAATAGTGAAATGCCTATTTGGATTGGCAATTGGGTAAATCATGACCGTCCATTTAAAGGAAAAATCTATGGAGCTAGGATTTTCAATCACAGCCTTTCGGAAAGTGATATCCGGCGAAACTGGGAACGAATTAAAGAAAAATTGATGTAGATGTCTTGATGGTCTGCAATATGAAAAACTTCAAATATGTTTCATTGTTCAAGACTTTCACCGTGTTAGTCTCAGTTTTCTTTATTCTTGGGTTTCTCTGGATGGTACGCGACCCTATTGCCCGGCCCTTTTATATCGATGAATTGGTTTATTGCGGACAGTATCTCTACGCCCTTCTCCTGACGAACTGTCAGTTTCTATCCGGAGAATGGTTTTGGAGTGTCGACTCCAAACAGCCTTTATTGTTTTGGATTTATGAATTGGCTTATGAAATATTCCCGGAATCCGTAAGCGATGGCCCACAATTCCTGATCGTTATGCCCAGGATTCTAAGTGCTTGTTTCATATTTTTGACTCCCCTATTAGGCTACTTTTTGGTTAGAACCAAAAACAAGCACATAATCCACCTATTGGGCACCTATTTGATCTTCCTGTCGTCCCCTTTTCTCCTGATTCATGCCCAACTCGCCATTGTTGAACCACTTTTGGTGTTCAACTTCATGCTGGCAATATTGAGCTTGCACTTGTACGTTACAAAAGACTCTTTAACGAATCTGGCGTTTCTCTGTTTTGCCAATTTTTTGCTAATCATGACAAAATCAAACGGGCTAATTGTCATTTGCGGGATGGCGATGGTAAGCACTTTGTTTTCATTTTTCTTCAATAGAGAAAACCGTGCCTATCGAAAGGCCGCAAACATACAGATCATTTTTCTGATTGCTGGTTACCTGTTTATCACACTAAGTCCCTCAATCAATAAAGAGGCCGGTATTCTTTTCAGTGCATCTGGATTGAACTTGAACCGGTTCTATTTTCAATTGCAGACGCAAGTTGCTTTGGCTGCCTATTACCTTTCATATATCTCGATTTTCATCTTCATAGTTGGAGCAGGCATATTACTATTGAATAGGAAAAGATCTTTCGCTTCAAATGAATTCTCTCCTTTGATGAATAAGGACTATATATTTATAATATGCGTTCTATTAGCAACTTCTCTGATTTCGATAGTGCTCTGCTCAGTTGGGCTTAAAGGTGATATCCCCAGATATTATATCTTTTCGTTTTTGCCGTTGCTCGTAGTTAGTTCAATCCTTTTCTCCTATCTCATAGAATCGTTTAATGAAATTCTGAAATCGAAGTGGATTAGATTATCGTTTCTAACCTGCTTCATTTGTTTAATGTTTTTTGATGTATTTTCGATTTCCCCCATATTTTATGGCCATAAGGGAAATAGTCCACGAATACCGGCTGCCGACAAAAGGCAATATTTTGACGTTTTTTCATGGGAAACATTTCGGGGAATTGAAGATTATATTCTCAGAAATAATGCTGAAATTTACGCTCCGATTCCTCCATATATGGAAACTCCGATTATTACCGTCATGATTGGCGTTAGGGAAGCTCAAAAAAGGCTCAAGGTTCTGCCTGGTTCCATAGAAGGAGTTAACAAAATCTCCTGTGATCCAAGGTATGATACATCACTTATCTTGGCAGGGAGTTCCTTCTTCCAAAAAGACAAACATTTGAAGCTTACAGGCCTTACAAAAATCAGAGAGTATCAGCCGGGTATCTCAAAAGATGGATTTGCTATCACTTTGTACAAAAAGAAGTGTGAGTAGAATTGGTCTTTGGTCTGAAACTCCGATGAATCGATTGAGCAGATTTAAGTTTTGCGGCGAAAACGGAATAGCGGTCAAAATGAAACGATTGCTTGACAGCATATTGGGTAATAGATTCTCCATATACGTGACGTCGCTTGCTCTTCTCTTGGCCGTTTTGGGGAGTGATCGACTGCGCGAGACGGCCGCTTCTTACTTTGAAAGAGTTTCATGGCAGAAAATCATAAATCCGAGACTTAAGTCCAAAGATAAATATGTGCTCGCTAAAACCAAAGATACGCTCGTTCATTCGGGTTTTAGAAATGGAAATATCAAAATGGTCCACGGAGTTGGAGGAACCTTTGACCCTATATCATTAGGCGACAGTTTTACCGTAGAGGTGATTGTTAAACCCCGTAAGGAGCAGATAAGCTACTCTCACATCATTGGAAATCATCCTGGGTTCAATTATTTTGAAGGTTTTGCACTGCAACAGGATGGTGACACTCAAAACGCCTATACTTTTGGCTACGGGAATGGCAAACAGTGGCTTCCTCCTGTCCGGTTTGAATTAGCCCCCGAGAAATGGAGCTATATTGTCACTGCGGTTGAAAAAGGCCAGATGAAGGTTTACCGTAATGGTGTTCTCGTAGCCTTTGGGGACGCGGATGATTCCATCAAGAACAGCGAGATGCCTCTCTCAGTCGGCAATCATAATGGGAAAGACCGCCCTTTCAGTGGATTAATCGCTGAATTCCGAGTTTCAAACAGGTCTCTATCGAACGCAGAAATATCACAAAACTGGGGCCATTTTCAAAGAAGTATCGGTCAGAAACCCTAACACAGGAGATCCAGCGTCTTTGGAGAAACCATTCTGTCTTACCCAATACCCGATGTTTTGCGAGTTTCAAATTTTCTACCTTTTTTTGTTGTAGCCAAGAGCACTAAGCACATGAAACGGATACCTTTATATCTATCAAACAATAGACCGTCGCTATATTTGTCTGCACTGGCCATTTTTTTGGCGCTGGTCGTACTCTCGCCCGTCATTAACAGCGGTTTCGAAGGTGACGATGCCAAAAATTCCTTGGTAGGCTTCCAAATGTCATTAAATAATCAAAATGCCTTTGAATTCACCTATCCGATTTACCAGGGTTGGCTGCGCGACGCAGGGCGTTTCTTTCCCCTGCCGTGGGTATATGTATACAGCGCCCATTCGATCCTGACTAATGTACGTTTGTATAAGGCAAGCCTTATTTTCTTTGTTCTCCTCAATGTGCTCATGTTTGGATATTTGATCAAATTGATGACACAATCGATTCCGTTAACTCTCCTTGGGTATTTATTGCCCCCACTCTTTTTTCAAATCCGGGTAAGTGCTGACCCCATTCGAAGTTTTTGCTGGCTGCAACAACTCCTCTTTTTATACATCATTGGGTCATTTATCCTGCTCATATTGTACCTTCAGAAAAATAAAAGATACTTATACATATTAAGCCTTTTTAGCTACCTTCTTGGCCTTTTGACATATGAAATCAGCTACCCATTTTGTCTTATACATTTCTTCATAGTCTTTTATTTTTCAAAGAAAGAGAAGGGGCCTTTTGCTAAGTTCATCAAGATCGCTCTGCCATTTTTTCTCTTATCAGGCGCTTGTATTCTGGTATCTATCCTTTTAAGAGTGCACTACAATGTTTCCTTGAGCAGTGGAACAAACCCCTACATTCCCAATTACGATATAGTGGCTTACCTGGGGACCCTGGCCAAAGAAATATCGGCAGTATTTCCTCTTAGCTATGTCATTCTTAACCCTCATGGTTTTACCAGTGAGATCTTCAGCTATCTTAAGGAGCACTTTTCAGTTGACGTTATAATCGTTGGTTTGGGCTATTTTTTTTCATTTATGATTGTTTTGAACTATTTGGTCCGGGACTCCTTAGAACCTGGGAACAGAGTTATCAGAAAGCCTTTGTTGGTTCTGGGATTTCTATTGTTAATTCTTCCTGCGGTCCTGATAGCCCTGTCGCCCAAGTATCAAGCCTGGTCCGGTTGGGGAATCGGTTATCTCAATGTATATTTGTCCTACTTTGGCCTAGTGATGGTCGCAATTTTTCTTTTCGACTTGCTCTATACAAGAATTGGGGTCACCAAAAGAAAAGTTGCACTCCCACTTTCAATAATCCTCTCAACCCTTATGGCAAGTGTTGGCGTCATTAATTACACCACAAACAGCATGGCGGTTGCTGGCGGAAATAGCGGGTGTTTGTACCCAAGAGAAACTATTCAAAATGCCATAAAAAGAGGGTTATTTCGAGATGTCCCTGAGGATGCGCACCTGTTGGTAGAAAGTGATTTTGTTTGGGATCAGTTAGCTTTTTATTGGAAGCTTTCAGGCGGGAAGGTAAAGTATTTTGGGGCCCCTGGAAGCTACACGAAGGGGATTAATCTGCCAAATTCAGGCCCCAAAGAAAACCGTTTGGACCGACCCATCCCAAGGTTTGAAAAACACTTGAAAGGCGTTTATTATTTGACGTATTTGGGGCGGTCGAGAGAATCCGGCAATGCCATATTGGGTGATGTAAGCAGTATTTTTGCTGATAACACGAAGGTCTACAGTGCTATTTCAAAAAAGCTGTATATTTATGTTCAAATCCCGTACTATTCCAAGACTGAGTTTTCCTTGTCAGGTCGATGGTTTGAGGACAAACGCATGTTGGAAGGATCTGTTCCGTTTATGCTCCATCAGGATAAGTGGCAACTTATCTCTTCTGGAAAGAACTGGAAGCTGTGGGCACTGGAGTTCGAAGACCATTATATAGATCTGAAGACTCTTTACATTGGCGGGATGTTAAAGAAAAGAGGACGATCCGTATTTGGCACAACAAATCTAAAAGACAAAAAAGATGCTTTGCTCCATAAAACTATCAAATATAGCATGGCGGGTAATGATGCGACTTTCGGCCCTTTGACCATTAATGACAGTTTTTCCATCGAGCTAATTTTGAAACCCTATGAAGAACAGGGGATTAATGCACATATTGTCGGAAACCATCCTGGTTATAATGGCTTTGAAGGATTTGCACTGCAACAGGATGGAACCAACCAAAATAGATATACTTTTGGGTTTGGAAACGGGGGAGGCTGGTTGCCTGGTGTCCGATTTAGACTGCCCCCGGAAAAATGGAGTTACCTATCCATTGTTGTAGAGAAGAACCTGGTAGCAGTTTATATTGACGGTTCGTTTGTTGCGACCCAGGATGCAGGAGATGTCATCAGAAATAGTGGTATGCCCTTATGGGTCGGAAACTGGGTCAACAAGGATCGTCCTTTTAATGGTCTAATCACTGAAGTAAGGATTTTGAATAGGCCACTGACTGAAACGGAAATTGAATCCAGCTGGCGTACGGTTAAAGAAAATATGGAAAAGTAACTCCCTGCCAAACGCTGGGCAAGGAATCCCTGTTTCTTGGCATGATAGATATCTTTAAAGTTATATAAAGCGGTATTTAAATTATTAAATGGTTTATTCGGAATAAAGAGTTATTATGAATGTTCCAATTAACAGATCAAGAATTTGGACAGCGTTATATATGAAAAGAGCTATCCCTGTCCTCGTATTAATTGCCACTATTGTTCTTATCTGGTGCTGGGTCTATAATCGCACCGATCTTGAGTCATGGAAAATACCTTTACAATACAGCGGAGACAGCGTCTTTGGTCTGGCAATGGCGAAGGCCTATGGCGAGGGTGAAATATATCCTGGCCTATTTAAGTTTGTCGGCCATCTCAACGCTCCATATACAGCAAATTGGAATGATTATCCCTCGACAGAGGAGTTAATCTGGGCGGGGATAGGGTGGTTGGGGAAACTCTTTGGCCTTTTTGTAAGCTCGAATATGGTTTTGTTATTGGCTCATGTGCTTGCTGGATTATCCTTCTGGTGGGTTGGTAAAACTCTGAAATGCAGGCCCGTACTGGTCTTTAGTGGAGCAATTGTATTTGCCTTTTCACACTTTATTTTTGTGCGCTCCTTGCCACATATTACTTTAGCTTTTTACTTCCATGTTCCCTTGTTCCTTCTGGTAAGTTGGTGGGCTTTCTCGGGAGAGATAAAATCCAAGCACAGAAAATGGTGGATATCTATTTCTATCGCCTTCCTAACCGGAACCCTCAATCCCTACTATACTAACATTTTCCTGCAATTCCTTGGATTTGCGGTATTGCTCCATCTTGTGAGGAAGCAATGGAATGAAGCCAAGGTAGCCATGATCCTCTTGGGCATTACAATTTTGGGTTTTTTAGTAATGAACCTCGATACCTTTATTTATCAGTTTTTGAATGGTCCCAATACAAAAGCGGTGGCCCGTAATCTTGGTGGCCTTAATCTGTACGGATTGAGTATGCCCGACCTGTTCATGGCGCCAGGATATCATCGCTGGGATTGGTGGGCTGGTTTCGCAAGGACTTTTTTTGCCGGTGTGGGAAGAACAGGCGAAGGATACAGTCCATACCTTGGCCTGGTCAGCATAGCAGGCTTACTCTGGTTGGGCGGTCACAGCTTTTATTGTATGCTTCAAGGCCGATTTCATGCTGTACCCATTCAAGCGTGGCAAACCGTGTGGATCTTGTTTTTTGCGCTTATTGGGGGTATTAATTTAGTAGTTGGGAGTTTCGGTCTTTTATTATTTCGAGGGACAAACCGTTACAGCATCGTCCTTGTTGCGATTTCTTTGTTTTTTTTGATAAGACAGTTTTCACGTTTTTGTCCCAACAAACTTGTGTGGCCTCTTGGATTAGGCGTTTTGGCCTTAGGCTTGTGGGATCAACTTCCCCCACCAAGATCAGATGCTTCTATTTACCAGACTAAGAAGGTTATTGATTCAGATCGTGCCTTTGTGAAAAAGATGGAGTCTGCTTTGCCAGCAGGCAGCATGGTATTTCAACTGCCCGTAGTTGCTTTTCCAGAAGGCGGCCGAATCCAAAAAATGGGCGACTACGAACATTTTAGACCGTACCTTTTTTCCAGAGATCTATATTATTCATATGGGTCTAACAAAGGGCGCGACAATGAAGTTTGGCAGAAAAAGGTCCAAAGGATGCCTTATGGACAGATGGTGAACACACTAGAAAAACTTGGTTTTTCAGCCATCTATATTAACAGAAAAGGGTTTGAAGATGGTGGGAGGCAAATGGTAGAAGCCTTCAGGGCTCTTGGCAAGCCTGTCGTAGCAAGGAGTGGAGATCTATTAGCGGTAAGATTAAGGCCTTCTGGAACTTCAACACTGCCAGGGAAGGCAAGCCCTCCCAGCTCTCAGGTGAAAAATGTTGGCGCTATTAATCTGAGGGGTGGAAAAAACCCAGTTTTTCACATTGGCTTCAAAGGGGGCAATATAGGCAGGGGTGTAGATTATGGAGCTTTATCCTTGAATGCTGACTTCAGCATTGAAATTATTGTTAAAGCGTTCAGTAATCAGGTGGTTTACGCCGGCATATTAGGTAACCATCCCGGTTATAATTCCCATGAAGGATTTGTTATCCAGCAACAGGGGTTCGAGCAAAATATATTCACTTTCGGTTACGGAAATGGTAAGAGATGGTTGCCGGCGATCAAGTTTAAATTACCTGAAAACCAGTGGACTTACATAGCCATTGTGGTTGAGGATGACAAGATAAAGTTGTATAATAATGGCGTTTTTTCAACCGTAGTTCAAGCCGGGGATTCAATCAAAAACAGTAGGATGCCAATTTCCATGGGAAACTGGCACAATAAGGATCGGCCATTCAACGGTCTCATTGATGAAGTAAGAGTCTTGAATTGTGCCTTGACTGAAAAGGAGGTTCAAACCAATTGGAATAATTTACGAAGAAAGTTCAAGCTTGCGATAAAAACTGACAAATGATACTAATTTCAAGCAAATTATTCGACCTGCTCGGGTAGATAATCAGCACGATTCTTGACAAAAACTATTTGTTCATAGCGGAGCCGCAGAGATCGCAGAGGGGTGTTGGTTTTAGACGAGACTTCCGACAGACCAGGCAGAGGGATTTAGATTGTGTTTAATGGCATTTATGAGAACAAGAAGATTTTGATAACCGGGCATACTGGTTTTAAGGGCGGGTGGTTATCACTATGGCTTTCCATGCTCGGAGCAAAAGTTGTTGGGTATTCCCTTGGGCCTCCCTCTGAACCCAACTTGTCCGAGGTGATTGGATTGCAAAGAGGGCTGGTTGAAGATATTCATGGTGATGTACGTGAGTTGGAAAAGCTCTATGAGGTCTTTTCTGAGTGTAGGCCAGACATAGTTTTTCATTTGGCAGCGCAGCCGTTGGTACGACTTTCATACGAGGAGCCTGCCCTTACTTACGAAACAAATGTTATAGGCACTGTAAACGTCCTGGAAGCTGCCAGGAAAACAGAAAGTGTCCGAGCTATAGTTAACGTAACGAGTGATAAATGCTACGAAAACCAGGAGTGGATCTGGGGTTACCGGGAAAATGACCCTATGGGGGGGCATGATCCTTATAGTTCAAGCAAAGGATGTGCGGAGTTAGTAACTTCAGCCTATATGAATTCATTTTTTTCTCCGGAAAAATATGGAAAGGATCATCAAGTCGGTCTCGCATCTGTGAGGGCCGGAAATGTTATAGGGGGAGGTGACTGGGGGGAAGATCGCCTGGTGCCGGATTGTGTGAGGGCCTTGAGCAAAGGGAAAGAAATCGTGATCCGTTATCCTGGGGCGATCCGGCCCTGGCAGCACGTCCTTGAGCCACTCTCTGGTTACCTGCTTGTGGGAGCAAAGCTGTGGGCCGATGGTCCCAATTATGCCGGGGGGTGGAATTTTGGCCCTTCAGATGAAGAAGTCTGGAACGTCGAAGAGGTGGTTCAAGAATGCATTCGACTTTGGGGCCACGGGAGTTACCGGCCAGATCCTAAGAAACATGTTCATGAAGCCTATTGGCTCAAGCTCGATTGCAGCAAGGCACGGATTGACCTTCAATGGGAACCACGGTATACCATCAAACAGGCTCTTGAGAAGACCGTTGAGTGGTACAAGATATTTTATGAGGGTAGCAAGGGCACGGATATGCGGAAATTTGCGGAAGGACAAATTGAAAGCTATGGTAAACCAGAACATGGCCCTGATTTGGTCTGTTAAATTTCTCACAGAGATCACAGGGTAAACAGGGGAAAACAAGAAAAGGTTTTTCCAGTGTATGAAGATACTGAAGAACAAGATCGTCTTGACTTCTTGACTGAAACTTATTTGGCAGCCGTAGGGGATGATGAAGAGGAAGATGGTATTTGGGATGAGTTTTTTGGTATTGAAAAAGCGAATCAACCATGAAGAATATTTCCAAGGAGGTTTGAAATGCAGGTTATAAGAAAAACATTGAAAACCGAATCAGGGAAAGTATGGATTGATGTCCCTGATACCTTTGGAGAAGAAGTTGAAGTGATTATACTGCCGGTAAAAGATAGAGATACAGATTTTTCATATCAAATGATGAGATATCAAGAAGAAACAGGCTTTGCAAAAAAAATTCTAAGCAATGAAAAAGAAGATATCTGGAATGACATATAAATATTTTGGGAAGGTATTTAAGATACCTTTTCCTTTCACGGATCTAAGTGGCAAAAAGGGTCGCCCTGCCTTGGCAGTCTCCGAACCTGATGAACTGAACGATATCGAATTTCTTTTCATTACCACTAAGAAAACCCGTGATTCTGATCGTATTCTTTCCATTCATCAGAAAGATTATTCTGGCAAGGGATTGCCATTTGAATCTATTGTCCATGTTGGCAAACCATATCTGTTGAATATCTCCATCATTAGGAAATATTTGTGCCAGATGAGTGAGGCATTTATGGAAAGGGTTTTGCGTGAACTAAGTTTCCGTGAAACCACGCGATTTTATACTTATTTTCATGCACGGCTGCAAGAAAAGCCTTTTGTTCCCGGTAAATCACGCATTAACTATGCCGGTAGAGTTTACGATGAAAAAGAAATGACTAATCTGGTCGATTCAGCTCTTGATTTCTGGCTGACCACCGGAAGATATACTGATCGTTTTGAAAGGGATTTCGCGGATTTTTTGGGGGTGAAATACTCATTTCTTGTAAATTCAGGTTCGTCGGCGAATCTCCTCGCCTTTATGTCCCTGACTTCCCCGCTCCTGGGAGACCGTCGGATTAAACGGGGAGATGAGGTGCTTACGGTCGCAGCCGGATTCCCCACCACAGTGGCGCCCATCATCCAGTACGGAGCTCTACCGGTCTTTGTGGATGTTGATCTTGAGACTGCAAATGTGGATGTAAGCCTGCTAAAAAATGCCTTATCCAGCAAGACAAAGGCTGTCATGCTCGCGCATACATTGGGCAATCCCTTTAATATTCAGGCAGTCAAATCATTCTGTCAAAAATACGATCTCTGGCTCATCGAAGACAATTGTGACGCCCTCGGCAGTCAATACCTGTCAGAAAATGATTGGCCTTCCTCATCTCAAAAAGCTATTAGCCAAGAGCTAACAGCTCTGAATCTAACGGGTTCATTTGGGGATATTGGCACAAGCAGCTTTTATCCCCCGCATCATATGACAATGGGTGAAGGGGGAGCTGTTTATACCAATAGCCAATTACTGAAAAAGATAATCTTATCCATTCGTGACTGGGGCCGGGACTGCTGGTGCCCAAGCGGCAAGGACAATACCTGCAGCAGGCGGTTCACGGGGAAGCACGGAACGCTTCCATACGGTTATGACCACAAATATGTTTACAGCCACTTCGGTTATAATCTGAAGCCCACGGATATGCAGGCAGCCATTGGTTGTGCCCAGCTTGGAAAATTGCCTGGATTTATCCAACGGCGGAAAGAAAATTTTCAGTTGATTTATGATGGGCTAAAAGGTATGGAAGATTCGGTTGCACTCCCGAAAGCTACGCCAAAAAGTGATCCAAGCTGGTTCGGATTCCTTATGACGCTAAGGGATGAGGTGAAATTCAAGCGCAATGATATCGCGACACACTTAGAGGAAAAAAATATTCAAACACGCAACCTCTTTGCCGGAAATCTTACGCGGCATCCCTGTTTTTCTTCCTTGAAAGAGGGGGAGGATTATCGTATTGCCGGTGACCTGAAAAACACTGACAAGATAATGAACGACAGTTTCTGGATCGGTGTTTACCCTGGAATGACTGAAGAAATGATCATGTATACTGTGGAGCAGATTCGGGAGTTTGCAGAAAGAGGAAGGTCCTCAGTTTGATGAAAAGGCAAAATAATATGTTATTTCTTTATCGGTTAAACGGAGTTCACAAATGAAACAAAATATCCCTGTCGTTATCCTCTGCGGAGGTCTCGGAACCCGACTCCGGGAAGAAACCGAGTTCAAGCCTAAACCCATGGTCAAGATCGGTAACAGACCAATCCTGTGGCATATCATGAAGATCTATGCGCACTATGGATTTAACCGCTTTATCCTGTGCTTGGGGTACAAAGGGGAAATGATAAAGGAATATTTTTATCATTATGAGGTGATGAACAATGACGTTACCATTACTTTGGGGTCGAATTCCTGCTTTAAGGTTCATAACAGCCACGATGAAAACGACTGGCAGATAACCTTGTGCAATACCGGGGATAGCGCACAAAAGGGCGCAAGGCTCAAAAGGATTGAAAAATATATAGATGACGATCAATTCATAGTAACTTACGGAGATGGGGTTGCCGACATAGACATCGGAAAACTTTTAAAGTTTCACCAATCTCAAGGGAAAATTGCCACTGTCACTGGTGTGCGGCCGAAGTTTCTAAGATTTGGTGAGCTAAATATCCATGAGGATCAGGTCACCCGTTTCTCTGAAAAGCCCAAGTATGCGGGAAACTATGTGAACGGCGGTTTTTTTGTTTTTAACCGTATCCTGTTCGATTTCCTCGAAGACAGAGACGATTGTGATCTTGAAGTAGGGACACTGGATCAAATTTCACAGCAGGGTGAATTGATGGTGTACAAGCATGATGGATTTTGGGCCTGTATGGATACTATAAGAGATGCTGAACATCTGAATAAACTGTGGGACACTAACCAGGCCGACTGGAAAATTTGGTAGTTTCTTCAAGGTTTCAACCCCATATCAATTGGCTATTTTCCTCAAGCAGCATAGCTGCAGCCAAAAGGTCACACGCAGGCACAAAGATTTCCTTGTTTTTTGTGACAGAAAACCAGGCCCTAAGCCCGGCGATATCGAAGGAGTACATTAATGGAAATGCGTGTAGCGGATTATCTTACGGACAAGCTGTTTAGTGCAGGTGGTGAGAATGTATTTTTGATCACTGGCGGCATGATAATGCATCTTACGGACGCACTTGGCCAACACAAGCAGCAAACTTATACCTGTTGCCATCATGAACAGGCGGCTGTAATGGCAGCTGATTCCTACGGTCGGCTAACCGGAAGGCTTGGAGTGGCCTATGTGACCGCAGGACCTGGCGCTTTGAACACCTTGAGCGGTGTTGTTGGCGCTTATGTGGATACAGCGCCGGTTATTATCGTGGCAGGCCAATCTAAAGTTTCTCAGGCAAAAGTAACTGGGCCACGCCAGTTTGCGCTCCAGGGATTCAATACCCTCCCAATTTTTAAACAAGTGACAAAATACGCTGTTATGTTGGACGACGTAACTACGGCAAAATATGAAATAGAGAAATGCATTCATATCGCTAAGTCCCATCGTGTCGGACCCGTGTGGATCGAAGTACCCATCGATGTTCAGGGGGCATGGTTCAATCCGGACGAATATGAAGGCTATATCCCCGATTCTGACGGATTTGCTGCGATCACGCCTTCTAATGAATTAGTAGTCGAAGTTGCAGATTGTCTGCGGAAAAGCCGGCGGCCCTGCATATTGGCTGGAGCAGGTGTGCGATTATCAGGCGCAGTCGAGACGCTGCATCGTTTTGCAGAAAAGGCCAATATCCCTGTAATTACTTCGCGTTTGGGGATGGATCTGATGGATTACGAACACCATTTGTTTGTTGGCAGGCCGGGGACCTATGGCGATCGGGCGGCCAATTTTATGGTCCAGAATTCGGACTTCTTTTTGAGCATTGGATGTAGGCTTGGCATCGGTCTGGTTGGCTACGATTATGAGGGCTTTGCTTGTAACGCCAAAAAAATTGTCGTAGATGTAGATGAGGAAGAGCTCTCTAAACCCTCCGTAATTCCCGATATTCCAATCAAGGCAGACGCTAAGACATTCCTTGAGATGTTCAGTGGAGAACTTGGGGATTACCGACTTGCCAACCAACCGTGGGTTGATAAAACCCAATATTGGAAAAGGCACTATGCCGTGGACCTGCCTGAATACAGAGAGGAGAAAAATGGTATAAACTCATATCATTTCATTTCCGTCCTCTCGGAAAGGGTATCGGATGATGCGGTTTTTCTGTTGGATACTGGATCCTGCTTTCATGTTCATGCGCAGGCGTTCAAAGTAAAGTATGGGCAGAGACACGTCATTACTGGTGGTTTGTCTACCATGGGATACTCACCGGCTTCCGTGGGACTGGCAGTTGCCAACAAGGGAAAAGAAGTTTTTTGTGTTTCGGGGGACGGGTCCTTTCAATTCAACCTTCAGGAACTTCAGACCATCGTCCACAACAAGCTTCCGATTAAAACGATCATTTTGAACAACCAGGGCTATTTACTTATTCGGCTTACACAAAACAATTTTCAGGATGGACGTTTAGTAGGGGAGGGACCCGATACGGGGGTGAGCTTCCCTGATATGGAGAAGATTGCAGGTGCCTTCGGTATAAAATTTATTCGTATTTCAAAATCTGTCGAGATAGATGAGAAGATCTCTGAATTGTTGAGTTTTCAAGGGGCGGTAATCTGCGAGGTTTTGACACCCAGAGAACAGATACTTATTCCGCGAGTGGCATCGAAGCAACTGGACGATGGTACAATGGTTTCCATGCCTTATGACGATATGTTCCCCTTTCTTCCCAGGGAAGAGTATGCGGAAAACTGCGTCAGGGAAATTTTGAAATAGTGTGAAGGCCGTTTTACCGACAACGAAATTGACAAATGTGATTAATGGCATGGCGGATAAAAAGACAATACTGAACGTTGCAATACTTGGCACAGGTAATATTGGTACTGACCTCATGGTTAAGGCATTACGGTCCCCTTTTCTGGATTGCACCCTTTTTGCGGGGCGTAATTTAACTTCCGCCGGTATGACCAAAGCAAATAGTCTCGGCGTGAGAGTTTCTGCTTTGGGCGTGGAATCCATCATGAAAGATCCTGACTGTTGCGATCTTGTATTCGATGCTACTTCTGCCATTGATCATAAATATCACTGGTCTTTGTTAGAGAAGATGGGAAAAATCGTCATCGACATGACCCCCTCCAGAGTTGGTGAAATGTGCATCCCCGCTATTAATCTAGATAGTTGCTTAAAGTACAAGAACGTTAATATGGTCACTTGCGGCGGGCAGGCGTCCATTCCCATGGCGCATCTTATTGGGTTGTTACATCAAGAGGTTGACTATATTGAAGTAATCTCTAGTATCGCCTCGCGGAGCGCCGGACCTGCTACCCGGATCAATATCGATGAGTACGTGGAGACCACTGAAGAGGGTATTAAGATTTTTTCCGGTTGTAAACGAAGCAAAGTAATGCTTATTTTGAACCCAGCACACCCTCCAATTGACATGCAGACGACGGTGTTTGCGAAGGTTAAAAAGCCAGATATTCAAAAGCTTAACGCTGCTGCTGTAGATATGGCACGTCAGATTCAGGCATATGTTCCAGGTTACCAACTTATAGTGCCACCAGTACTTGAGAACAAGCGAATCGTCATTATGGTTAAGATTCAGGGACTTGGCGATTATCTCCCTAAATTTGCTGGGAACCTGGATATTATCAATTGTGCGGCCATCGCCATGGCCGAAGAGTATGCAAAAAATTCAAGAAGTGCTCCGATAAGGGCCTCGGCAAAAAATAAATGAGCAAGATTGCGCCGTATTTTGGTTCGTCTACAAGGCGCATCCACCAGTGCATATTAGTGGATATGTGCCGGCGGATGCAACGCAGTAGACGGACCAAAGGACAAGCCAGATTGTGTATTTATTTTTTGCCGAGGCCCTAAGTTAAAAAAAGAGACGAAGGAATATGATTTCAAATATATTAATTAGTGATCCCACCCTGCGCGATGGTAGCCATGCGGTAAGCCATCAATTGAATGCGCATCAAATAGCCAGTTACACGGCCGCAGCTGATGCGGCAGGTATCCCAATTGTTGAAGTCGGACATGGCAACGGCCTTGGCGCTTCCTCTCTACAGATTGGAGAAAGTCTTCTTGATGACACAACCATACTCAAGATAGCGAGAGAGAACTTGATTCATTCAAAGTTGGGCATTCATGTCATGCCTGGCATTGCAACAATCAATAAAGATTTGAAAAAGGCGCTTAGCATGGGGGTGGATGTTTTTCGCGTGGCTTGTCATTGTACTGAGGCTGATATTACCCAGAGGCATATCAGCTTTATCCGCAATAAGGGAAAAGAAGTTTATGGTGTTTTGATGATGAATCACATGGCGCCAAAAGATGTGCTGGTCGAAGAGGCTTATAAGATGCAATCGTATGGGGCTGATGGCGTGTTACTCTATGATTCCGCCGGAGCTTCGATTCCATCAGATGTAAAGGAAAAAATAGAATTGCTAGTTAAGTCGTTGGAAATTCAGGTAGGTTATCATGCACATAACAACCTCGGTCTGGCTATTGCCAATTCAATTACAGCTGTTCAGGCCGGTGCAACCATATTGGATGGGACTGTACGTGGTTTCGGAGCAGGGGCTGGAAATGCACAACTGGAAGTATTGGTCCCTGTGTTGGAAAAAATGGGGTATTCAACCGGTGTGGATTTCTATAAATTGTTGGATTTGAGCGATTTTGCCGAACGTGAGCTCATGAAGGTAGTTCCCAGCATCAAACCTGATAGTGTGTGCAGTGCTTTGGCAGGTATTTTTTCAGGTTTTTCCAAGCATGTACAGCGCATATCTAAAGAGTATGGGGTCGATTCAAGAGATGTTTGGTTTGAACTTGGGCGACGAAAAATTGTTGCAGGACAAGAAGATATTATTATCGAGGTGGCGGTGAAGCTGGCGGCTGAAGGTGGAAAAGGACAATGAAATCAGAACATCGAGACATGATTTATAAAGATTGCGAACAAGTGACTGCCAACAGTGTGCATTTACTGTCCGCCCTTCGAGGACAATGTATTTTGATTACAGGAGGGACGGGCTTCGTCGGGACTTGGCTCGCAGAAATGATTACCTTCTTGAATGATAACCATGATTTTAACACACAACTGATTCTTTTATCTGGCCGCGCAAACAATTTCAGTGCAAAAGCGCCGCACTTGGCTGATAGAAACGATATCACCTTGATAGAAAGTGATATTCGTAACGTTGTAGATATCCCCAACGAGGTAGAGTGGATCATTCATGCGGCCGGTAATCCCGATAACCGATTACATGCGTCAGATCCATTACGAACAATACAGGTAATTGTAAAGGGAACAGATACAATTTTGGAAGTAGCGACGAGATTGCCGGATCTTAAAAAGTTTCTAAATATTAGTTCAGGGTTGGTTTACGGAAGCCAACCCTGGGAGCTTGAAACGATTCCTGAAAGCTTTATGGGCAGTCTGAATTGCGACTCTATTCGCTCTGCATACGCCGAGGCAAAACGAATGGGGGAAACTTTGTGTGCGGTTTATCGCAATCAACATCGACTTCCCGTCGTTAATGCACGTCCTTTTGCTTTCATAGGGCCCTATCAGCTTTTGGATAGACCATGGGCGATCAATAACTTTATCCGCGACAGTCTCTTGGGAGGGCCCATACGTATCCTGGGAGATGGGGAAACAGTGCGGAGTTATATGTATCCCAGCGATATGGCCTGGTGGCTTTTAAGAATCCTGGTTCAGGGAACAGTTGGAGCCAGTTATAATGTCGGCAGTCCGCATGGGGTGACTTTGCAGAAATTGGCGAAAAAAATTGCGGGTCATTCGCCGGTAAAATCTGAAATTCTCTCCGGTCTTTCATCGGACAGGAGCTTGGGCCGTTCTAAATTTATTCCTGATGTACGCCTGGCTAAAAATGCTTTGGATTTGTGCATAAATGTAGATCTTGATTCAGCTATAAAACGTACTATTGTGTGGAACAGAAATTATTGTTAAGCCATTCATAATGAGAACCAACAACCTTCTATCACAGGATTTGGACCATATTATTGGGCACACAAAGGGGTTGTGGAAACATCTGCGTGCCAAAAAAATTTTCGTAACTGGCGGAACTGGGTTTTTTGGAAAATGGCTGTTAGAGAGTTTTGTGTGGGTCAATGATCGACTGAAATTGGACGCCCAGATGCACGTGTTGAGCCGTGATCCCGTTTCGTTTAAAACCCGGCATCTTCATCTTGCCCAGGCGTCGGGAGTAAGGTTTCATCAAGGGGATATTCGGGATTTTGATTTTCCTCAGGAACAATTTGATTTTATCATCCATGCTGCGACGGACGCCAGTGTTCAGCTAAATCTAGAAAACCCGCTGTTAATGTTGGATACCATTGTGGAGGGAACTCGGAGAACGCTTGAATTTGCGAGGGATTGTCGAGCAAAACGTTTTTTGTTAATAAGTTCAGGGGCCGTTTACGGAAAGCAGCCACCGGATTTATCGCATACCCAAGAAGAATATTCTGGGGCCCCCGATACCACGCAGTCCAGTTCTGCATACGGCGAAGCTAAGCGTATTGCCGAGCTCATGTGCACTATTTACCAAAAACAATATGGTATAGGAATAACAGTCGCCCGATGTTTCGCTTTTGTTGGGCCATATCTGAACCTGGATATCCATTATGCTGTGGGAAATTTTATACGGGATGCCTTAACAGGCGGCCCGATTCACGTTTCTGGCGACGGTACACCATGCCGATCGTATCTCTATGCAGCGGATCTTGCCATCTGGCTCTGGATATTGCTGCTACGGGGTGATCCAGGGGCGGCTTATAATGTGGGGTCAGAAAAGACCATATCCATAAGGGATTTGGCATATGAGGTAAAAGCTGCCTTTTCTAATGTCCCCGAAGTTGTCATTAGAAAATGCCCTTCACCAGGAATGAAGGCTGAATCTTATGTGCCATCAATAAGAAAAGCGAGGGAAAGCTTAGGGCTCGATAGCTGGATTAATTTGAGAGAAGCACTGCACAGGACGATAAAGTGGCATCAGTTAATGTCTTTGTAAGCTGAAAGGGTTTTAGGGAATGAGGCTAATAAGTGTTGTTACGCCATGTTACAATGAAGAAGAAAACGTTATGGAACTTTATACTCAGGTGAAAAGGGTTTTTGCTGGCCTTGAGGATTATACGTATGAACACATTTTTATAGATAATGCCTCAAAAGATGAGACCGTTTCTATTTTAAAAAAGCTTGCGAAGAGCGATAATAAGGTGAAAATCATTGTCAATTCGAGAAATTTCGGGCACATTCGCTCTCCGTACTATGGCTTGCTTCAAACGGGTGGAGATGCCGCCATATTAATGGCATCTGATTTGCAGGACCCGCCCGCCATGATTGAGGACTTCATCTCTAAATGGGAGGGAGGGTTTAAGATAGTTGTTGGTGTCAAAACAAAAAGCGAAGAAAACCCGGTAATGTTTGCCGTAAGGAAGTTATATTACAATCTAATTGGAAAATACGCGGAGACGGAACAGATAAAGAATTTCACAGGGTTTGGTCTATATGACAAAAAATTTATAGACACATTGCGTCAACTAAAGGAACCTTACCCATATTTCCGAGGACTTATCACGGAAATAGGATTTGAAAGGGCACAAATAGAATTTGTACAGCCGAAAAGAAAAAAAGGAATAACCAAGAACAATTTCTATACCCTATATGATATAGCCATGTTAGGCTTTGTAAATCATTCCAAGGTGCCTTTGAGAATGGCGACCTTTATTGGGTTTTCAGTCGCTATACTCAGCCTATTGCTTGCCATAGTTTATTTTGTGTACAAGATCATTTTCTGGTCACAGTTTCAAGTGGGCATCGCTCCCATGGTCATCGGAGTTTTCTTCTTTGGCGCCGTGCAGTTACTTTTTATTGGCATCATCGGGGAATATATAGGGGCCATTTATACGCAGGTTAAGAATAGACCTTTAGTTGTCGAAAGGGAAAGAATCAATTTTGACCACGATGATTTTTAAGCCGCTTTTATTAGACAGGATCAACAGGATGTCTATTTCTCAATTATCACCGCAGTCCAAACGCATAATTCTTCTCCTGTTCATCTTGAAAAATATGCCTAATTTAATAACCAGGCATCAGATAAAGGCGGAATTTGCCCTTGTCGGCATCTGGAATCATAAGCTATTTGGGGTACTCGATATTTTCGTTTAGGGTAAAAGAGGGTCCTCTCAGAAAATAACCTGCTTTATGGTGAAAATATTTTTTCATGACAGTGGCAGATCCTTACCAGCTACCGTTCGCATTTTTCCCTCAATCGTGCTGTTTTCCAAGTTCTTCCTGAATGCCATCTAATTTGGCTTTGAGGGAGTCATTTTCTTTTTTCAAGTCTATCATGTAAAGGGTGAGTTCCTCGATTTTCTGAAGCAGCTTTGAGTTCATATCCCCAACACTGATCCCATTTTTCTTGACGTCTGCCTCTGACGGGATTCCAGGAAGGTGTTTGTTTTCAGAAATGAAAGTTTCCACCTCTGTTAGAGGAGGAAGTCTGTAGTTCTTTTCAAATACAAAATCTGCCCAACCCGTACTTGTGACAGTTAATTCTTTGCATCCTATCGTGCCATTGACTGCAAGTTTGTAAGATGGGGTTGCTGTTCCTATGCCCACATTGCCATCAGTTGTTATTCTCATCCATTCTGTCCCAAAAGTGGGTGTGGCAGCACTTGTTGATTTACCAAGAATAAATGCGCCAGCATAATTAAGTACAAAGGCGCTATCATTGGGACCTGGTGTATCTCGCCAAATGCCCATATTTATCCCAACATTGTCGTTATACATTAACCAATATGGCCTGCCAGGTGTAGAGCTAGTTCCAAAATCTATTGGTGCCTTTGGATCCGTCGTGCCTATGCCCACAAAACCTCCGTTGTAAGCGTAATATATATTATTACCGGACGCGAACCAGTCCTGACTGCCGCTGAGACCATTAACGGATGCATCTGTTGGAGAATAGACACTGAAAAGGGAGGTGATGTAATCATTGGATGAGGTTCCGGAGGCAGAGGAGAGGGGTAAATCTTTATAGATCGTTGTGATCGGATTTTCATCACCTTGATAAGCGAGGGTGAGGTATGTGGCGATGGAGGCGTCGCTGGCCAGTAAGAGCTGAACCATTGCGTCGTCCGATACTTTCTTTCTGTCGCCTACTACGGTATTATTCATCGAAAATTCCGCCCAAATTTCTTTGGGGTGTTTAGATTCGTCCGAGGCAGTACCCAGATCTAATTTGTTGGTGAAAGCTACCTTGAATCTTGCAATCGATCCCGATGCAACACCGTCGGATTTGTTGAATTCAAAATCCAGAACGTATTTTCCTCTCGAGAAGCTCTGCGTGGCGAGAGGAACAATGGCATTTTCGGAGTCGTAGAGCGAAAAGGTTACTTCATTGGGTAAGTCCTCAATACCTTGTATCGGCCATTCAAGCAAAACATCCTTCTCAATGGATACCCCCTCAGCGCCTTGGACAAATGTGGTATGAAATGGAACCAAAAGCATAAAAAAGGTAAGAGCAAAAAACGCAAGTTTCGGGTGCAACGAATTTGTTTTGACAACCATGACTTTTCCCCCCGTTGACATCTTTAATCAATGACTTGTTTATAGCATTTGCTGCCTTAAAAACACAACAACATAGACGACTGTGCAAAAACCCTGCCTGATCCCCCGGAAACGGCGCCTGACTTTATGCCCCTCCCCAAATTCAAAGAGTTACAGGCAAAAGGTATAACCTCACGTTGGGTTACGCACAGGCAACATGGCAAATTTTGGCCAAAATGAAGACAAATTTTGTCAGTTCGAGGCGAAAAACACACGAAACCGAAAGTAGCTCAGGGCAAACACAGACAAACCAAGGGCGGTAAGTTGAGATTCGGCGGGGTGATGTCCACATCTGAAACCTCCTGCAAAAACAACCACCCCTCTTTGATTGACACTAAGGCCTAATAATTAAATTCAGGAACGACATGGATCCGCTACTGATTTGGGGAGGCTTAATGATGGTCGTGTAAGGGGTTTGAACCGAAAATGACGAATTCCAACAGCCGACGAGCGTTAACGCTACAGCCCTATTTAATGTGTAATTTTCGTTGTAGAGTCCTTGCGCTATCCATATATTGGCACCTGTAGGCGCTGCATTGATTGCCCCTTGAATTGAGGTATAGCACGGGCTGTTGCCACCACATGCACCATCAGATTGATTGACATAGAGTGTAGGCCCGGCTGAATACGCATGCAAAGGCAAAGCGTCAACATTCCCTGAAGCAACCGTATATGCCGAATTACATATGCCGTCCCCATTATCATCCGCTGTAATTTGCGAAAAGCCTGTTCCACTAGGGGTGCCCCAGAAATTTCCTCCAAGAAAAGGCCCGCCCGCAATGTTTGTGCCTGAGGTTTGAGATATGTTCCACTGGTTCCCGGTATTGTTCCCGGTTAAACGTGCATTCATAATTGCATTGTTGAAATAGTTGTTATATATGGTGTTGTTGTTGGCGGACCAAAGCCAGATGCCATTATCTCGACTGTCGTTTATAGTATTCTCTTTTATCACATTGCTGTTGGCGTTATATCCCAGGTACATGCCGACAGGGTTGTTGTTCGCAGTGTTCCCGCTTAGGGTGTTATTTTCAGGTGATTTCAGATGAGGTAAGGTCGCATCTCCCAAAAGAGATATCCCCTTGTCGCCATTATTATTCGCAATATTGTTGGTTAAGGTATTGTTTGGACTTTCAAGCCATAGGGTAATACCGGTTTCACCATTGTTGTTGGTGGTATTGCTAGTCAGGGTGTTGTCGTGGTTCACACAATCAATAGTGCTCGAATCGTTGCCATCCAGAACGATCCCGGAAGCAATATTGTTGTTGGCTGTATTGCCGGTCAAAGTAAGAAAGTCTGCCGCCCACAGGGTAATCCCGTAATGATTACCGCTTGTATTACAGTTTTGTACCCCTCCTTGGGTTATCCACTCAAGCAAAATCCCATAGAATTTTTTCTCCACGTTCAGGTTCTTTATCTGAACATTTGAAACCTGGGGGCCGGCATTGACTTGGACTCCAATATGATCTGATGACGGCTGGGGGGTTGGTGGAGGGCCAGATCCCGTGATTGTTTTGCCTCTTCCGTCCAAAGTTACATTAGAGGCCCTTATGCGGATTGCTGTAACAGCATTTGTAGAAAAAACATCCCCTACCGTATCCAGGTAATAGTCTCCGCTGCTCCATATCTGCCAGAAACGGTTTCCATCCGTTCCCTCCCAATTTGAGCTGTTCAGCGGTGTAGCTGCGTTTGCCGGAGACATCGCCCCAGTGAGAACAACCATGCAAATAATCTGAAACAGTATCCAGGTCATAGAAGTAACTCTCATTGTTATGTCTCCCTTGGTTCACGCGCCAAGCCACTCAAAAAATCACCCATTGAATCAACAATCCGCCGATTCCGGCACTTTCTCAAAAATCAATTATTTCAGAACTATCGGTCCGGATAATTCGGGATCTAGCACCTAACCACTATAGGTCAACTGATGACAGATTAGGAAGCAAATTTCGTGCCGGATTCAATGATTTCGAAAACAGCTTAATAATTCCTATTCTTTATACATTTTCCCCTTATTGCTGGCAACAAGAAATGAAATAGTGTTAATGTGGCTTTACACTTGCGTAAGCTTCTGCTCAGATCAAGAAAGTGAGTTGGAAGTACCATGCCCCATCCGGGGCCTTGAGGTCGAGATTTTTCCAGGTAGTCGAAGACGGCATGTCCATTTCCCGAAAGGCCGGTTGAGGGCGGGTTTCTCTTCAAAGAACTTGACTTGTGCCCCTATCTGCATAAAGTGGTACCGATGTAACCAGCATTGATGCTTGAATCTCTGATTGATGAAGGCGACCGACTGATATCAGTTTTTGTGAAAAACGTTAGCACGGCAAAGCAGAATTCAAAGAAAACTTCATAATTCGATATTCTGCTTTTGAAAAAATTCAATGTTTTCAAAACAATAGATGCCACAGGAAAATCCATGAAGGATTTGAAATAAAGTGTTTATCCAAAAATCCATCCGTTATGCATATCAGATCGGAAATAGATTCCCTGGTTTGATAAGTTTGATTCGAGGGCTGTTGCCGGCTTCTGTTGGGGAGCGGATTACCCATACTGTTTTGAGGGGTGGTGAATCGTTGGGTGAGAGAAAACTGGTTTTTCGGGATGGACGTTATGAGAACAGGGTTGCAGGGAAGGGGTTGAAGCCGGGGTGTAATATCATTGGGTTTGTGTTTGGGGAGTTCGGTATTGGGGAACATTTGCGTTATACGGCGAGATCTTGTCTTGCCGAGGGGATTCCTTTTTCTTTGTTAAACTATGACAGGACCCTGCATCCGCAGACGGATTCCAGTCTTGCAGAGTATGTGGATACCGATACGCCTCATAATACGAATATCTTTTGCATGAACAATGAAGGGGTTATGAATTTGCATGCGAGTAATCCTGAGATATTCAAGGATCGATACAATATCGGTTATGGGTTCTGGGAACTGAGTGATTATCCGGATGAGTGGTTGTATGCCATGAATTTTCTGGATGAGATCTGGGCGCCCAGCCGGTATATTCAGGAGGTTATTTCAGAGAAGGCTTCTGTGCCGGTGGTGCATATGCCCATTGCGGTGGATTTTGATTTGTCGGGGAAGCGGTCGCGTAAGGACTTCGGTATTCCGGAAGAGGCCTTTGTATTTCTTTTCTCCCTTGATTTTTCATCGCGGATTCATCGCAAGAACCCTGAGGCGCTGGTTAAGGCATTTAAAGAGGCTTTTCTTGGAAAAGATCAAAATGTGGTATTGGTCATCAAGAGCAAGCTGGTCAGTTCTGTGGAACAACAAGTGAGCGATTACAGAATGCTGGAGGAATGGGTCAAGGCGGACTCCCGCATTCGTTTGATTAATGAAACCTATACCAAGATTCAGATGCTCGATTTGATTCATTGCTGTGATGTGTACGCCTCCCTTCATCGCGCCGAGGGATTCGGGCTCGGCATGGCGGAGGCTATGAAAATGGGAAAGGCCGTTATCGCCACCAACTATTCGGGGAATACGGATTTCACCAAACCGAACAATGCCTGTCTGGTTGATTATAAGCTCAAAAAAGTGGGACCTGAGAAACTTTACTATTTTCAGGGAAATTCCGTCTGGGCGGATGCTGATGTGGGGCAAGCCGCACATTATATGCGGCAGTTGGTTGAAGATAACAATTACAGAAGAAGAATCGGGGAGAAAGCTAGATCTTTTATGGATGAGAACCATGGTTTCCGGCAGGTGGGGGAGCGCTATCGGAAGCGGTTGCAGCTGATCGGTTTACTGCCGGGTACGGAAGAAAGAGGGAGGAATTGTCTTCCTTTAGCATCAACCTGACATCCCAATGGCTCGCGACAATCTATAACGCGGGCGTGTCCATACTACTGACTTTTATCCTGGGGTGTGTCCTCGGGCCTGAGGCCTTCGGTCGCTATAGTTACATGCTGACCCTGGCCTCTCTTTTTTTTATCCTGCAGGATGGGGGGTTTAAGACCCTTCTTTTCCGGGAAAAAACCCTGCCCTCTCCAGCCATGAAAGGCTATGGAGATCGGATGTTTTCATGGGCATTGGGCAATACCCTTTTGTTTCCCCTTGCTGGAGTCCTCTGTGTACTGATTCTGCCGTTTCAGTATGGCCTGGGGATTGTGGCGGCCTTTCTATACTTTGGCTTGCAGGCTGTCGCCAATTTCATTTCTTCCACGTTGAGAGGCGATGGGCTTTTTGCCCGCGAGGCAAAATGGCAGGCCATGGTGCGGACGCTCGGGGCTTTGGGGATACTTCTGAGCCTCCTTTTTGTTCGGGCCGAGCCGTGGGCCATCTTCGGGGGATGGTTCCTTGGGGTGTTGGTGAGTCTGTTTCTGGCGCCCATTCCCATCGTGAAGCCAACATTTGGCGGATTCAGAATTCGGGATGTCCGGCGGGCCTGCCTGGGTTTTATGGCCATTGATGCCGCAACGGTGGTATATTATCGTTGCGATATCATTCTGCTGG
>JABGPJ010000027.1 GCA_018645005.1 Deltaproteobacteria bacterium
AGCCGTTATGCCTTTTAGCCGACCCACAGGGTATTGATTTTTCTTTGAGCTGACTGCGAGATGGGGGTCACAGACTTCCATTCCGATCACGCGATTTCCAGTTTACAACTGACCGGAAAATGGTCCGAGGCGAGTTTGGATGCATCTGTTTTTTCCGATATAGAGCCGGAATCGGCAATGTATTGAATAGGGGCATCTTTTCTCAACATTCCGGGTGACACAAAAATATAGTCCAGCCACGCCTTGTGTTTTTTGTAGTTGCTGACGATAGGATCGGCGTATTCCATTGTCCAGAGCTCCTGGGCGGTTTTCTGTTTTTTAGTGAGGTACCACATGGTGTTGTGCAGAATTTTTGACGGCTCATGAATATCCCCGGTGATGGTCTCAACAGCACTGGTTCCAATCTGCTTTTGAAAATGGTCCAGGCCAATCTCGTCGTTCAGATCACCCATCACAATGACAGCCCTGTCCGGGTCTTCATCGAATAGCATATCCAGACGCTCCCTGACTTTCTTGGCTTGTGCATACAGCTTTTTTCGATTGGCGAGTGCCAGATGTTCATAACGGTGAATATCAGTCACAGAGAAAACCGCTTTGGACTTAAAAGACACAAGGATAATCAATATCTGGTGACCGCTTTTTCTGTTTTTCAATACGACTTCCAATGGCTTCCGCTCGAACCTGAGGAGCTCCACGATACTGTCTTCATCAATATCTTCAGTCCAATCCTCATAAAACGATATGTTTTCATCAATAGAGACGAGTTCAAAAGGATCACGATAGTACAGCATCATGTCCTGCCTGTTGCGTTTGTGGCTGCTTTTTGCGATTTTGAAATCGAAGGACGCCAGGTCAGAGGTTTTAACAAAGCATTCATGGTCCTTAATGTTGTCTGATGCCTCGACAATACCCAAAATATACGGCTCACTGTTCAATATCGTCTCGGTGATAGCAGACACCCTTTTTTCGCTATGCTTTGCGACACCATTTTTGTCAAACAAATGCCCCATGTTCTCAATGTTATAACTCATTAACGTCACTTGCATATGGAACTCCTGACAAAGTCGTATTAGTGTCTGCTTAAATCGGTGTGATCTTTATTTTCCAGAGATTAACCATGACGACTAATCATTTGCTATTGGTTTATATGAAAAAGGTTGATCGTGGCAGCTACTCCACCGGACTTTATTTTTTTAAAGCTGTTATTTGCTCTTATCTTTATCATATTTTCCCGTCGGTGGCAGATCCCGTTTTCCAGTGCTGAAGCTAATGGACCCTGTCGGACAGGCATCCAGGCATGTACTGCAGCTATAGCAGTCTACAATGGTTTTCTCCCGTTTCAGAATTGACTCCATTGCTGTTGAAGGACAGGACCTGGCGCAGGATTCGCAGGCGATGCAGGTGTCATAGTTGACCTTTATCTTAAATACAGAGAGCTTTTCAAAAAGCCAGCCCACCAGTCCAAACGGACAGAACAAGGAGCACCATGGTCGGTAAACAAACAGGGCAGACAGCAATATCGCCGCCATGAACACCCATCCAGACAGAGCAATCATACCCGGCTTGAAAATCTTGAAAGGATCAATATATTCGTAAATATCGATCGCCCACACAAACGCAATAATACAAAAAGCAGAGAAAAACAGGATTCTGAAGCTGTTTGTGAAAACAAAGGGCAGCTTGTACTGCTTGAATATACCGCGCCTGTCCTTTTTGCTGCGATTGATCCTGAATATCAGCTCCTGCAGGGCTCCGAACTGGCAACCCCATCCACAAAACAACTTGTTGGCCACAATAACCATAATCAGGAACAGCGTCAGGGCAATCATGCGAGGCGGGAAAATCACCCCTTTTTCAGCAAAAAGGGCAACCGCATCCTTGACAGTACCCATGGCGCTGGGATCGGCGCCAAGAACAACGCCAAAAATGGCTGTTGATATAAGGTAGAGCAGTTTTCTCTGGTTCGGACTGGTGGCGACCTTTTTAACCAGGAAAAAGACGATAACAAGGAAGACTATCCACAAAACAAATTTTGTTAGAATTTTCTGCCAGTTTTTCGACCCATGCTCCGCTTCAATGGCTTTTGCCTTATCTATTCCGGTTGTAATCCTATCGTCATCGAATCCAAAACTGCCGACTGTCCTGGATAATTCGTTTTTAGATTTCAGTTCAAATACTTTTCTAATTATTTTTTCATCCAGTTGATTCACCGAGGCGAATTCCGACAGCGTCATGCTTTTTTGAATGGTCAGGGTCTGTCGCTCCGGAATCACCTCTTTTTTTTGTACCCAACTGGTCGAAACTAGGAAGCTGCTTCCTATGACGATAACCAATATGGCCAGATATTGCAGTAAAACACCGGTTTTTGATGTTGCCATTTATCTCCTTGCAGATTAATTGTGAAGGCTATAATTATAGTTCCAAAATTATTTCAACGTCAATATTTGAACTATACTTTACTGATTTTACTTTGTAATGTCGTTGGTGATCTTTTAAATTTGAGTAAGACAGGAAAATACAGTGGGAAACTATGGTTGGGTCTGTAAAAATCAGTCGGCACTAAAACCAGAGGGTAAAGGGCAACAGGTCCTGGTTGGTGAATGCGGTCATATATTTGATTTTATGCGTTCCATCAGGACATTTTTTTGGCCCAGCTTGAACTCCGTTTCTGAGTTGATGGATGATAAGAATTCACTTTTTCGATGTCGAGCCCAACAATGGCCGGGGAGGGGGGGTGTTACTGAAATTTTTTGGTTTTAGCATCTTTAAGGTTCAATTGTGACTGGAATTACGACACACTCAAAAAGAGGTTTTACGGGGAAAATAATTTTTCCCTTGCACGATGAACAGGAAAAAATTGGCACTGATCACGTTTTCTGCTCATTAATTGTTTTGTTTTACATCAAAACCTTAGGGACAGACAACTCAGGCCTCCGTCCAGTTTCCTGAATTCGGACATGCCCAGGAGTATCGTCAGAAAACCGGCCTTTTCAATGATGCTCTGGGCTTTTGGATACCCTTTCGGCATCAGCACATAGTCGTTTACCCGGATGCAATTCGCCGCGTATGCTTCATCTTTTTGAATCACAATTTTATTAAACGAGTCAAAAAGCGGTTCGTCAACAAGGCTGCCATACAGCACAATCGTATTCTCTCCCAGATAAGAGACCCCGGTTTTTAAATGAAGCAGGTTTTCCATGGGGGTCTTTATCCCCTGATAGCTGTTTTCTTCCAGGATTTCCGTAAATTGATCGGCTCCTGAAGCATTTGTTCGCTCGGACATCCCGATATAGAATCGATCCTCAACCTGCAAGACATCACCACCCTCAATGGTTCCGGGTGAATTGATTTTGCTTAGATTGGGATGGATGTCGCGGAGCAGGGATTCAATCTCTCTGATTTCACCTTTTCTGCTCTCTGGTTTAGGATTGGTGATGATAGCCATGTCAGCGGTCAGGACGGCTGTGTCTTCAACAAACACTGAATCGGGATATTCTTCATCGCTTTCCAATTGGATGATTTCCAGGCCGCAGGACCTTAAGGCATCGACATAGTCCTTGTATTGCTGTTGCGCCAGGTTGATATCAGGGATTCCAAGATCTGCTGTTGTGATCCCTTTAATCATTGAGAGGGCGGGTTGACGAACAATCGCGTGTGTAAACATTCTGTTTTTAACATTTTTAAGCATAGCAAGTTCTATCTATCTTATTTTGAGTCAGCAATGTCCGGTTATGAAATTGCGGTTTGAGGTTAAGGGATCGCATAAAATTCAGCTATAAGTATCTTGTACCATATCATACAGTAAGAGTCTTGATGCTGCGCCCTATTTCTTTGATTTATTTTGGTCAACACTCTCACGTAAGCGTCATCGATGGCTACCTGAGCGAATATGACACTTTTGCTGTCGTCAAGTGCTCCTGTCGAAATATGGCTGAGTTGGCCGGAGAACCTTGCCAGAAACTGCTGAAAACTCCTGTCTCAGTGCCAATCCTGGCTCTCAAGCAGCCGTAAATGCTGGTATAGGAAAACAGCTGAATTATGATGAGATGATGGCGCAGATGAAGAAGGCTGCCAAGGCAGGCTTGGTTCAC